>JAIROE010000009.1 GCA_031257715.1 Treponema sp.
AGGGCGGCGTCAAGGGTCCCTATGGCCCGGTTGGCTTCGTCGGGGGTTTCGAGGCTGAGGAACGATTTGTCGCCGGGGTTGCGGACGCCAAGACCTTCGCTGGTCATGGTGCCGATAAAGACCAGTTCCCGCTGATCCATGTTGGCGCCTATGTGGAACCACATGGAACCGGTGGGTATGTTTTCCCCGACGGAACGGGCGAACCGTCCGGTCAGCATGTTCATGCCGTTAAACTGGGCATGACTGGCGATGCGGTCTACCTCGTCTACAAGCTGGGAAACTTCCACCTGAATGTACATGCGGTCTTCCTCGGAATAGATGCCGTTCGCCGCCTGTACCGCCAGTTCCCGGAGCCGCTGCATGATGTCCTGGCTTTCCTGCAGGTAGCCTTCGCTGACCTGTATGAAGGAAATGCCGTTCATGGCGTTGGCCGAAGCCTGGTTGAGACCCCGGATTTGACTGCGCAATTTTTCGGAAACGGCGAGCCCGGAAGCATCGTCACCGGCACGGTTAATGCGAAGTCCGGATGAGAGTTTCTCCATGTTCTTGGTAAGGCTTTCCTGGGTAACTTTGAGAGAACGGTCAGCGAACATGGCGCTGAGGTTGTGGTTGATGATCATGTCATCCTCCTTGATAAGTCTGGCAAAAACATCCGTGTTTTTGCTTTTTGGGACGTGTCCCTGTGGAACGATAATCGCGGAATTACCGCCCGAAAAGACCTGTCCATTTCCATTTTCGGCATATTACAGGGAAAACTTGAGTATTTTTTTTAAAAGTACGGAAGATTATCCGGGGAACTCCACGGGGACCCCGGCGCGGAGCAGAACGCTTTTCCATTTCCAGAGCAACGGCCCCTTCTGCACACGTTCTTCCAGCACTCGCCGTATATGGAGCAGAGACTCGGGCGGCATCGCCTTTGCCATGAAGGCTCCCCACCGTGATTTTTCGCCGTTAAACCAGTTTTCAATGTCCCTGTGTGTGACAAGCCGTTCTTCTTCCTGATCAAGCAGGGTGATCCGTACGGAAAACCCCTCCCCGCCGAAACTCCGCTCCAGATCTTCCCTGTCCCAGGTCCACCAGAGCGGCATGCCGGGATCTTTTTTGCCGAAAAAGGCGTCTTCGGCTTCGGCGAGCCCGGCCGCGAACCCTTCTTCAAGGGATGTTTCTTCCAGGACACGGGAAATACGCTCCCCAAGGCGGGGAGGGGAGGCAAGCAGGACCAGATTTCCACCGGGCGCAAGCAGTTTTCTGGCCCCGGAAGCCAGATCCCTGAAGACTTCCCCAATGCCGCCGGAAGTTTCCAGGGCCGTTTTCCGCGTCCGCCATGGTTCCCGGATGATGATATGGTCGAATTGTGAACTTGAAAACCATTCGCCGCATTGTGCGGGGGAAGGAAGAAAAGCCCCGGAAAATACCGCCAGTTCCGGCTGTTCCGTCTGGTCAAGAGCGGCCGCATAGCGGAGGAGGGCTTCCCTTGTACTTTCACCGTCGACAAGCCCCGCGCAGAGCCCTTCGGGAACGCGCCTCAGCCCCTCCCAAAGGATGAGCCCGTCACCGGCCAGCGGCACAAGAAGCCGGTGATGCCGGGCTATGGTCAGGGCGCCGAAAAGGGCGTTCCTGTCCGAAAGAAGAAGCCTGCTCCTCCCCGATTCCAGGCGCTTGAACCATCCTTCCCGGCCTTTTGAGGACGCCGACCAGGTAAGAAGCTCCCCGTCGGCGGGATTTTCGCCGCCGCCAAAAACTATGGCGGCCTGAAGCTCCCGCTTCCCAAGGACATCTTCCCGTATTTTCCCTTCATAGCCCGACATTGAAGGTATGTAAAAAGTCCTTCCCCTGAGGCTTGAAGGGAGGTACTGTTGAGCCGCCCAGTGATCCCGGTAGGCGTGAGGGTACAGGTAACCTTCTCCGTGGCCAAAACCTTCGGCATCGCGGTTCGCGTCACGAAGGTGGGCAGGAACTTCGGCGTCTTCCTTTTCGACTTCCCCCATAGCGTCGAAAAAGGACATGGCGGTATTTGATTTCGGCGCGGTTGCAAGGTAGAGGCAGGCGTGGGCGAGAGGAAAATTGCCTTCGGGAAAACCGATGCGGTCGAAGGCTTCGGCACAGGAAACAACCACCGAAAGAGCATGGGGATCGGCAAGCCCCACGTCCTCGCTTGCCAGAATAATCATGCGGCGGAATATAAAAGAGGGATCTTCACCGGCCCGTACCATCTTGGCAAGCCAGTACAGGGCGGCGTCGGGATCGCTGCCCCGCACGCTTTTGATAAAGGCGCTTATCGTATCAAAATGATAATCCCCATCCCTGTCATACAATACCGCCCGGCGCTGAATGCTTTCCTCGGCGGTTTCCATGGAGATGAAAATTTCGGCGCCCGGTAAAGGCGGCCATGCGGGAACCGAGGTTTCGACGGCCAGTTCAAGGGCGTTAAGGAGGCTCCGGGCGTCGCCGCCGGCCACTTCGACGATATGCTCCAGGGCGCCCTCCGCAAAAGTAACTTTCAATCCGCCGTAACCCCGCTCTCCGTCCAGCAGCGCTCTCCGCGCCGTTTCAAGCAGATCCGCCCGGGAAAGAGATTTAAGCTGAAAAATGCGGCTCCGGCTGACCAGAGCGCGGTTTACCTCGAAAAAGGGATTTTCCGTGGTGGCTCCCACGAGGATCACCGTGCCGTTTTCCACCCAGGGGAGCAGGGCGTCCTGTTGGGCCTTGTTCCAGCGGTGGACTTCGTCCACAAAAAGAATGGTCCGTTTTCCGTAGAGCCGCAGCCGCTCGTCGGCACGGTCTATGGCTTCCCGTATATCCCTGATTCCCGAAAGAACCGCGTTGAGGCTTTCAAAATGCCCTCTCGTAGTGTTGGCGATGACACGGGCAAGGCTGGTTTTTCCCGTTCCCGGCGGTCCGTAAAAAATTACCGAAGAAAGCCTGTCGGCCTGTATGGACCGCCTGAGGAGCCGGCCGGGGCCGACTATGTGCTCCTGGCCTATGACATCATCAAGGGTACGCGGCCGCATGCGGTCCGCAAGCGGGCCGGAATTTTCCCAGGGACCTTCCGCCCTGACGTTGCGCGCGGAGAAAAGATCGCTCACTCCTCCATGTTCCACTGCCACCCGTCTTCCCGCAATTTATAGGACCAAAGCCCGTTCTGTGCCGTCGCCGCGAAAAGAGTCATCCGGGTATCAATAGCGGACGGCGCCTGCATCATCTGATTAATGGAATATTTTCCTATGGAATTGTCGTAATCCCCTGAATCGGTGTAGGGGTTGGACCCCCCGGAGCCCGGCTTGGCGCAGGTAACATAGTTCGTACCCAGTGAAAACTGGCCGCTGTTAAATATCAACGATATTTCACCATAGCCGTAAGTCGAATAGTCGCCGTCAAGGTTGATAAGCAGGTAACGTTTTGAAGAGTCGAGGGGGTCCTGCCAGAGCCCCAGGGACCGGCTCCATTTGGAAAGGCGGTATATGCTGCCCCGCGGGTCAATACCCGAAGCGCTTACACTGTACAGGGAACCATCCCGGGCAATAGCCGCTATTTCACTGCCCGTGGTGTTTTCCAGATTATTATCGGAGGTGACCATATCCCCCAGGTTGACGATTCCCGAAATGTTAAGCGCCGCCATGCCTGAAACTACCGTCCCGGGAGCCAGGGGGGTGCCCGAAGCCTGGTACTCGACCCTGTATATCCCGGTCCCGGCGGTGGCGAGGAAAAAACAGGATGATCCCGCCGTATGGCCGTCCGCGGCGACTCCGGTGAGGTACTGCGTGCCGGTGTTCAGTAACGTAAGGCTGCTTTTCGTCGAATCGACATAAAAGAGGGCGTACTTTCCCCTGTCGTCGGTAACGCCCTTGAGCAGACAGCTTGCAAAAAGGCGGTGCTCGTTGCCGTAGATGCTCTGTAATGTATAAGCGGCGGCGTCTCCCATGTAAACCGTTTCCCACTGTCCCGAAACCGGATCGGAAGAACGCCAGAGCATAAAATTATCGGGGGAGCCGCTTCCGGTAGACACCAGCATGTAGAGGTGCTCATTTGTTGCCGCGAGGCTGAGAATTTTCCCCTCCGGTTTTACAAGAGGCATCCATAGTGAACCGTAATAGCAGTAAAGGACGGAACTTCCTGTGTACATGGCCTTGCCGGAAGAAAAGGGCCCAATGACAATGGAAGTAACCGGCCCCGGGATTCTCGCTTCGGTCGGAGCCTTTTCCCGGTGAATGTTGTAAAAAATGGGGTAGGGCGTACAGGACGCCGCAAGAATCACGCATCCGCATACCAGGGAGTACAGGCGGAACCTTATGCTGTTCATCAAAATCTCCTCATAATCAAACAGAGGCTTTTCGCGGCTTGCCGAACTTCGGCGGCCTGCCGCACTTCCGGCTCCCTAGAAATGGTACCGGGCCGAAAGGGTCAGCTCGAAAAAATTGCCGTTTACGTTGTAAGCCGGATCGCTGAACCATTGGGGAACCCACCACCAATACGCATTAAGGCCGAAAGACCAGTCGGGATTAAAACGGAAATAAGCGGCTCCTCCACCCTTCATGTAAAACCCCGGATACCCGTGATCCAGATACCGCTGGGGGGCGATGCCCAGTGCGATACCGAGGGGAAATTCAAAAGGTCCGACGACAAACTGATACCCCCCCCGTATTCCTACCGGTACAATAAAGAGCATGTTTTTTCCGATGGAAGTCGCAAACATGCCCCCCAACTCGACGCCAAGATACCAGTGGGCGTCGATGAAGAAATTGTAGGACAGGAAACCCGTGTAATTCGGAATGTTCAAATTGTGGCCGTTATGAATTTCGGGGAAGAGGGTGGGAAAAAGAAGCCCCAGATTGATACTGAAAAACTGATCCCCTCTGGAATAGAGATCCGGTATATATCCGGTGTAATCTTCCGCCGGAACCTCTTCGTCGTCAGGGAAATCAGGCTCCCCGGGAGGCTCTTCCCGGGGAGGTTCCTCCCGCAAAGGCTCCGAAGGAACGGCGGCATCCGGTTCTTCCGCGTTTGTTTCCTGGGCAGACAACACCGCGTCGTGGTGTCTGAACGCGGTACCCCACAGTAAAAACAACGTCAAAATCATTATAAAGGCTCTTGCCTTCTGCATGCATACGACTCCTGTACCGGTTATGCGGCGCCTGTCCGCAAAACCGGCCGCTTTGCGGACAGGCTGCGGATTTTAGTCAGACAGACATCAACTATACCGGATATTTTTCTCTTTATCAATAATGTATAACAACCGGAATCAGGGGGGAGTTACCGGAACGGCAATTCCCTTTTCTATTGAAAGAAACTGTATCAAAACAGGGTATTTGGTAAGAAGTTCTCCATATTTTTCCAGTTCGTCAAAACGAAACCGGGTGTCGATGCGGTTTTCGGCGTCCTGGTTCAGGATTGAGGAAAGATATTCCCGCTGTTTTGCGAGGTATTCTTCATAGAGGCCGCGGGCCTGCCGGTAAAGGGCAAAATCCGGAAAAACCGCCGTATGGATGGGGCATGAAACATTTTTTATATACGGAAAAGCCTTCCGTATATCCCTTTCAAGGCGTTCGTTTTTTCCGCTTCCCAGGATCTTCTCCACATCATCGGCGTAGCCCGAATCGGATTCAAGGAGGCCCTGAATAAAGATCCCTATTTCCCCTGACAGCCGCTCTTCAAAAGCCTCAAGTTCATCCTGACTATTTATGGAATGTTTCTCAACAAGGGAAACGAGGGATGCCTCGTCTATTGTGTACGAGAGGGAGGCGGAAAATTCATAGGAAAAATCCGCGCCGGAGGCGGTAAAACCCTTGTACACCTCCGCGGAAGGGAGGGTGTTTTTTATGGAAACCGAATGACGCCGCTCGTTCAGCCGGAAAACCGTTATGGTTACGTTGGTGGGAATAAGCTTGTACCAAACCCAGCGGAATTCCCCTTCCCTTACCGGTAAAGGATCAAGGCCGTGGGTCCTGGATCGCATGACCCCAACGGCTCCCGGAGAAACGGCAAACTGCGCCCAGCCCGAGAAAAAGGCAAGCCCCCCAAGGATCAACATGATGATAAAACCGAAAAAAAACTTTTTCATGGCCCCTTCGCCGGTTCGGGATAACGGGAAATCTCCACAACCCGGCGGGGTTTTGAGGGATTCCCTTTATGATGTATATTGTATAATAGCGCATAAAAGAGGAATAGGAAAGGGACCATGGCCGAAGAAAAGAAAAAAAAACCGTTCTCCCTTTTCATCATGATCGCATCCCTTTCGGTTTTCTTTCTTGCCCTTCTTGCGCTCGTTTTTTATGCTGTGGGTACTGTCCGTGAATTTGCCGACGGGACCCAGCTCTTTTTTCTGCGTTCTTTGACCGCACTGGGCCTTTTTCTTGCCTTTGTTTCGCTGTATGGAATGCTTTATAACGGATACCGCTTGATAAGGGAAGGAAAACTCCGTTTTCTTTCGGGAATGGGCGCATACCTTGTTTTGGGAATCCTTGGAACGATCCTGGCTGTTTTTGCCTCGTTTGTTTCGGTTATATCGGGAGGAAACGCATGAACGGAAAAAAACTCTTCGCCATCCGGGGAGCATCTCAATGCCTCAATACCGTGGAAGACATCACCCGGCAGGTTACCGCCCTGTACCGTGAAGTCCTTGAGCGCAACAACCTGGACGAAACCGGCATCGTCTCCCTTGTTTTTTCGGTAACGGAGGATCTGGACGCCAAAAATCCCGCCGCCGCCCTGCGCGCGGGGGGCTTTGCGGCGGACACGGCCCTCTTTGTCGTACAGGAAGCCCGGTTCACGGAAGGTCTGGAACGAACCGTAAGGCTCCTCCTTCACTGTTATCTTGATGAAAATTCCCGCCCCTTCCATGTGTACCGCAACGGCGCCGAGGTTTTGCGGCCGGACAGAGCCTGCGGGCGGCCCGCGTAAGCTTCCGCCCGGCAGGTCGGAAACGAAGTTTCCCCGGCAGCCCGGCAATCGGGATTTTTGGGCCGCTGATGGCACAAGGGGCCATATTTCCCTGCCGGCCCCGGCCGCCCTTGTACACTACATTTTCGCTGTCAGTCCCCCATCCGGCGCCGCAACTCTTCAAGGTTCTGCCGGGCGGCGGCGCTGCCCGGATCGATCCGCAAAACCCTCTCCCAATCCGTCCGGGCGTGCCCATACTCTCCCCTGCTTCTGTAGACAATGCCCCGGTTATGGTACGCATCAACATCATTGGGATCTATCCTGATTGCCTCGGTAAAGTCCGCTATCGCCTTGTCCGCTTCTCCCCCGGCAAAATAGGCGGCGCCCCGGTTAATATAGGCGTCTATATAATCGGCCTTAAGTCCGATTGCCCGGGTATAGTCCGCCGCGGCTTTGCCCGGTTCCCCGTTTTCACGGTGGACGTTGCCCCGGTTGTACCAGGCCTCGGCAAAAGCGGGGTTTATCCTGATCGCCTCGGTGAAATCCGCGACAGCCTCCTCCACCGTCCCCTTTTTGTTGTAGAAATAAAGATAACCCCGGTTGTAGTACGCATGGTAATGATCGGGGTTTATCCTGATCGCCTCGGTGAAATCCGCGACGGCTTTGTCCTCTTCTCCTTTGAGCGAGTAGGCGACGCCCCTGTTGAGATACGCGTCGGCATAACCTGCCCCGAGCCTGATCGCTTCAGTGAAGTTTGCGATGGCTTCATCCGGCTCCCCCATGGACACATCGATAATACCCCGGTTATGGTACCCCTCCGGACCGGCCTCGACGGAGGCCGCTTCCGTCCTTCCGGCGGGCCCTGCCCCGTCCGCCCCGGCGGGGGCCGTTTCTATCCTCACGGCCGTCCCGGCCTTTTTCGCCCGGAACCCCTCCGCCCAGGCGGAAGCCGCTTCTTCCCCCCGGGCCGAATCCGCCCCGCCCGCCGGGGTTTTCGCCCTGTCCTCCCCTCCGGAAAAGGATTTTTCCGAAGGAGCGAATTTCTCCGCGGCGACGGCAGCCAGAACAACGAACGCCGCGAGCGACGCCGCGAGTACACAACACAAAAGGACAAACAGTTTTTTCATCGCCAATCCCCGCTCGCGTTAGTTCCTGGACCGGCATCCGGATTTTGAAACCGGCCATTCGACAGTTCCCATTCGGCCATGAACCGCTTGTGTTCATCATCGGATTGTTTCAGATGATCCGGCGCCGTTTCAAGTTCATATTTCTCCCGGTACAGGTCCAGCCGGTTTTGTTCGTCCAGCGGAGGGGTACCGGTGATTGTCTTATGCGACCGGACGGCGGTTAGATCCGTTGTCATCTGCGCGATTTTTTATTCGAAAGTCTGGTTTAATACCCCGGAGCTCTGCTCCGGCTGAATAAAGCAACGATTACAAAAATTTGGTATTAAACCAGACGGTATTATAAACTTCCTCTCGAA
>JAIROE010000011.1 GCA_031257715.1 Treponema sp.
CTCTTCCTTTTTCGACTGCGAACCAGAGGTTCGATTTTACTTCGCGGTTAAAAATTCTTCAAATTCCGGTAACTTCGCAACGCTAGCTCATGCCAGGCAGCTAAAAGTAAAATTGCTGAGTCGACAAATTCCTGTCTGCCGAACATCGATCATTGTCAATATCAATACTACCTGGTATAGTTCTTCCATGAATGATCTTCTACGACCCTCCGTACGGGAACAGCTCGACGGAATTGCCGCCCGGCGCATCCTTGTTCTGGACGGCGCTATGGGAACCATGATTCAGGCTTATCGGCTCCCCTCCGGAGAAGCCCTGTCCGAATCTGATTTCCGGGGAAACCGTTTCGTAAACCACCCGGTGAATCTCAAGGGTTGTAACGATGTACTCTGCCTTACCAACCCGGAAGTGATCGATTCCATCCACGAAGCCTATCTGGATGCCGGCGCGGATATTATCGAAACCTGTAGTTTTAATTCTACTTCCATCTCGCTTTTAGGCTACGGCATTGCCGATCTGGCTTGGGAGATAAGCGCCGCGGCCGCCGCTATTGCCCGGAAAGCGGCGGACAGATTTTCCACCGCCGATAAACCCCGTTTTGTGGCGGGAAGCATAGGCCCCACCAGCAAAAGCGGCAGTATGAGTCCCAGTATTGACGATCCGGGAAAGCGCGCCGTCACCTGGGACGAGCTTGAGGCGGCCTTTTACGACAATGCCAGCGGCCTGCTTGACGGCGGGGCGGATATCCTGCTTATCGAGACCGTTTTCGACACCTTGAATGCCAAGGCCGCCATCGCCGCGGTCAAACGGCTGGAAGCGGAACGGCAGCTCACCGTCCCCCTCATGATCTCCGCCACGGTCTCCGATGCCTCGGGCAGGGTCCTGTCCGGCCAGACCATGGAGGCCTTTTGCGCTTCGGTGATCCATGCAAAACCCTGGTCCATCGGACTCAACTGCTCTTTCGGCGCGGAAAAACTTATCGCCCCGATCAGGCGGCTTGCGGGAATTGCCCCCTGCCTTGTCAGCGCCCACCCCAACGCGGGGCTGCCCAATCAGCTTGGCCTGTACGATGAAACGCCGGAAAGTATGTGCCGTCACATCGAAGAATACATGAAAGAGGGGCTTGCCAATATTCTGGGGGGATGCTGCGGGTCCACCCCGGCGCACATAGCCGCCATTGCCCATACCGCAAAAGCTTATAAACCCCGAACCATCTCGGCGGCGGGGAAGCGGGAAACGGTACTGGCCGGGCTCGAGATTCTGCGCATAAACAGTGATACCACTGCGCGGGGAACTTTCCCCTTTGTCTGTGTCGGGGAACGGGGCAATGTGTCGGGGTGCAAAAAATTTCTTGGTCTTATCCGGACCGAAAAATACGAAGATGCCCTGAATATACTCCAGGAAATGATCGATGGGAAAGGCGCAGGGAAGGGCGCGGCAATTATCAACATCGGCATGGACGATCCTATGCTGGATGCCCGGGCCGTCATGCCCCGGTTCCTCAACATCGCCCTCGCGGACCCGGAAATTGCCCGTCTTCCCTTCATGATCGACAGTTCCCGCTGGGAAGTAATCGAGGCCGCCCTGAAATGTATCCAGGGAAAAGCCCTGGTAAATTCCATCAGCCTTAAAGAAGGAGAAGTGGAATTTCTCCGCAAGGCCCGCATCGCCCAAACTTACGGCGCCGCAGTAGTAGTAATGCTGTTTGATGAACAAGGTCAGGCTGTAAGCTTTGAACGGAAAATAGAAATAGCCGGCAGGGCTTACAGGCTTTTAACAGAAAACGGCTTTCCTGCGGAGGATATTGTCTTTGATCCAACTGTACTGACGATAGTTACCGGTATTTCCGAACACGATTCTTACGCCCTTAATTTTATCCGCGCCTGTTCATGGATACGGGAACATTGTCCGGGTGTCCAAATCATTGGCGGCATTTCCAATCTTTCCTTTAGTTTCCGGGGCAACAACCATGTTCGGGAAGCCATACACGCCGTATTTCTTCATCACGCGGTCAAAGCGGGACTTACCATGGCAATCGTAAATCCGGGGACTCTCCTCTCTTACGATGAGATTGACCGGGAACTCCGGGACGCTGTGGAAGCGGTGATCCTTGACGTACAAACGGAAAACAAAGTATCCCCCGCGGCTCCGGCCCAAACTCCGCAGGAAAGGCTTGTAGCACTGGCCGTTAAGACCGGGAACCATGCCGCCGGTCCCGTGGGCGAAAAAAAGGAGGCCGATTGGCGCGCTCCGGATGTGGAAGAGCGGGTAGTCCATGCCATAATCCACGGTATTGATGATTTTATCGAGGCGGATATACTGGAACTAAAAAACCGTTACGAGCGGTGTTTCCAAATTGTGGAAGGTCCCCTTATGCGGGGCATGAAAGAGGTAGGCGACAGATTCAGCGCGGGAAAGATGTACCTGCCCCAGGTGATCCGCAGCGCCCGTGTGATGAAAAAAGCCGTAGCCGCCCTTGAACCCTTTATCCAAAAGGAAAAAGTCCTTGCCGTTTCCTCCGGCGGGAACGGCGCCGATGTCTCCACGGATGGAGCAAAGATATTTCTCGCCACAGTCAAAGGCGATGTACATGACATAGGCAAAAACATCGCCGGCGTGGTACTGGGCTGCAACGGCTACAACATCATTGACCTGGGGGTGATGGTTCCCGCCGAACAGATCGTAGAGCGGGCCGTCAATGAAAACGCCGTCATTGTTGGTCTTTCCGGGCTTATCACTCCCTCGCTGGACGAAATGGTCATCGTTGTCCGGGAAATGGAAAAGCGCGGGCTTCGTATTCCCATCCTTATCGGAGGGGCTACCACCAGCATCGTCCATACGGCGCTCCGCATCGCGCCGGAATATTCGGGGCCGGTGGTCTACATTCCCGATGCGGGCCATTCCGCCGAAGCGGTGGGTTCCCTGCTTTCGGATACGGCCCGCCCGCATTTCCTGGCCGGATTGGAAGATCAATACCGGGAAGCCGTGGCGCTTCACGAAAGCATTGTATCAAAGCGGGCATTGCTCTCCCTGGAACAAGCCCGGAAGAACCGGTTTTTCGCCGTATGGACCGCCCCGGAACCGAAAGAGAAAACCATTCAGGAATTCGACAATTATCCATTAGAGCGGGTTATCCCCTTTATCGACTGGAAAGAGTTTTTGCGTTCCTGGGAAATGAACGCTTCCGATGCGGACTATGCCGGAAGCCGGGATTCCGCGCCGGCTTTTTCCGCGGCGGAAAAACTGCTCTCCGACGCAAAGCTCATGCTTGACCGGGTAACGGACGAAGGACTTCTGTGTCTCCGGGGCGTCATCGGCTTTTTCCCCGCCGCTTCGGAAAACGAAGACATCATCATCTATGATAAAAATCAGAAAGAACGCGCGCGTTTTTGCTTCCTGCGAAACCAGGAAAAAAGACAAGCGAGCCTTGTAAACTTTTGCCTTGCCGACTTTGTACCGCCCTGGCCCGCTCCGGGCAAGGAAGCCCCCGGCTGGGTCGGCCTTTTCGCCCTCAGCGCGGGGTTCGGCCTTAAAGAGGCGGAGGACGCTTTCAGGGCGCGGCAGGATGACTATGGGGCGCTGCTCCTTTCAAGCCTG
>JAIROE010000135.1 GCA_031257715.1 Treponema sp.
ACCCCGCCGCTTCGGTATAAGGATTATTGTACCATATTTCTCGGGTGTTGGAATGTTTTTGCGCAGTCTGATATTGTCAATATGTATTTACATACTCTTAAAAAACCGTTGCAATCCGGTAAAAAAAATGGTAATATGTGTCATGCTGCTTTTACGGAGGTTCTTATGAAAGCGGTCCTCTTGCCCGTATATTTTGCCGGGGCGAACGACAGGGAGAACGCTGAACGCCGGGAACAGCTTGCCGTTCTTGAAAGGACATACGGGGAAGAAGCGGAATTTCTTCCGGAACGGGAAATGGGTGAGCCTTTTCCGGAGAAGGCGGACGCCCTGCTTTTCCCTCAGCTTTTGGGGGAGATTTTTTCCCGTAGGGCGGAGTTGGAGCGGGTTCGTCTTCCTGTTGTGGTATTGACTTCCTCCTTCGGCACGGTGGAAATGTGGGACTGGGAAATTGTAAGCTATCTCCGTCTCCGTATGGGGCTCACGGTTTTTTCTCCCTATAACACCGATCTGGCGAAGACCGTGCTCCGTTCCATCGCGGCCAAAAAAATCATGGCGGGCGGCGTCAACTTCCTCATGTTTCAGGATAATCCGGGTGAAGGAATGCAGGCCAATATTTTCAAACGTTTTTACTGGTGGGAGAAGGAATGCACCAAAACCATAGAGTCGGCCTTTGGAATCAACATTGTATACCGGAGTTGGAAGGAACTTAATGAGCGGGCCCGGCGGCTGCCGGACGACAGTGCCATGGCGCTCTGGAAGGAGCGGGCTGTTCCCGCGGAGGGCCTTTCGCAGGAACGCGCCATAAAGGCGGTAAAGCTTTACATGGCGGTGAAAGAGACGATGAAAGAAACCGGCAATGTCTATGGGGTGGGCGCCAATTGTCTCAATGAATCCTTCCATTCCGATACTACCCCCTGCTTGGCCTGGAACTGGATATTCGAACACGATCATATTATCTGGGCCTGTGAAGGCGATACGGTAACCCTTATCAGCAAATTCATCCTCTATTCCGGCCTCAAACGGCCCATGATGATGACCAACATCTACCCCTTTCTCGTCGGCATGGCGGCGCTGAAGCATGAAAAGATCGACACGTTTCCGGACATTGATGATCCGGACAATCACGCTCTTGGGGTACACTGCGGGTATTTCGGCTTTGCGCCCCAAAGCTTCTGCACCCATTGGGTCATGCGGCCCAAGGCGCTGGCCATTGTCAACGACGATGCCGTTGTCATCGACTGCCGCATGAAGAGCGGGCCTGTGACCATGGCGAAGCTGCAGTCCGACATGAAGGGGCTTATCGTCATTGAGGCGGAAATCGAAGACTACGTGCAGTACCCGGGTTCCGACTGCCGTAACGGGGCGCTTCTGCGCTATAAAAACGGAAGCGGGCATTCGGTAATGGAAGAACTGTCTTCCCATCACGCAATTATTATTGAAGGGAATATCACTCATGAACTGGTACAACTGGCCCGTGTTTACGGATTCAGTGTCCGCATAGTGTAAAAACGGAGGAAGAATGGCCGCCTATCTTGTCGGTGTTGATATAGGAACGCAGGGTACCAAGGCGGCCCTGTTTGACACGGATCTGCGATCCCTGGGAACGGCCTTTGAGGATTCCCGGCTTGTGCAGCCGGAAGTCGGGACGGTCTGGCAGGAGGCGGATGACATCTACGGCTCCGTCCTCCGGGTCATAAAGGAACTGGTTGAACGTTTCGGCGTAAAGCGCGGTGAAGTCGCCGCCGTCGGTATTGATTCCCAGATGGCGGGCATCATGGGCATGGCGGCGGACGGGGAAGCGTCAACCTGTTACGATTCCTGGCTGGACACCCGCTGCAGGGATTATGTCGCCGTCATGCGGGAACGGGGTGAACGGCGTATCATCGAATTGACCGGGGGGCCTGTAACTTATACCCATGGGCCGAAGATCCTCTGGTGGAAGCATGAACGGCCGGACGCCTATAAAAAAACGGCCAAATTCGTACTTCCCCACGCCTGGGCAGCCTGCAAACTCTGCGGCCTAAAGGCGAAGGACGCCTATTTTGACTGGACACATCTGCAATACTCCGGTTTTGCCGACAATCTGCGCAAGGAATGGAGCGGAGAGCTTCTTTCGCTCTTTGGGGTGGACGGAGAAAAGATGGCCCGCATCGTTTCTCCCTTCGAGATCATAGGCAAAGTGAATGCGGAAGCCGCCGTCCTTTCGGGCCTTGCCGAAGGAACGCCTGTCGCTGCCGGAGCGGGGGACACGGCCGCCTCGATTTTCGGCGCGGGGCTTTTTGAAACGGACGACGTACTCGACTGCGCCGGCACCGCCTCGGTGTTTTGCTGTGCCGCCGGCGCCTTTTCCCCTGATGTTACGCATAAAACCATGACCATGATGCGCTCCCCGGAGGACGGCATGTGGTTTCCCCTTGCCTATATTAACGGAGGGGGCCTTTGCATACGATGGTTCCGTGATTCTTTTTCGGGCGTTCCGCCCTGTTCCTATGTGGAACTGGAAAAGGAATCCGAAAAAATTCCGGCGGGAAGCGAAGGCATTGTCTTTGTTCCCCATTTTGCCGGCCGCGTGCTGCCGGCCGATCCGGGCCTTAAGGGTTCGTTTTCCGGCCTTGATTTCAGGCATTCCCGGGCTCACCTGTTCCGGGCCGTCATGGAAGGCATAGCCTATGAATACGCTTTCTACCTTTCGGTATTGCGGGATCTGTACCCTGCGGGCAATTTCCGGCGGATGATCTCCATAGGAGGCGGGTCAAAATCGGGCCTGTTTACTTCAATAAAGGCGGATGTCCTCGCCCTTACCGCCCAGTGTTACCGGGTAGGCGATACTGCGCTGGTGGGCAGCGCCGTCATCGCCGGTTATGGCGCAGGGGTTTTTTCCGATTACCGCGCCGTCGTAAGGAAGACCATACAGGAAGAAGCCCCCATACGCTTCAATGAAGAAAATCACAAACAGTATCGCAGGATGATACAGAAATATCTTGCGGTAATTGGCGCACAGGCTGCGGCGGACGGCGCGATATAAACAGGAGGAGTACTGCATGAAAGACGCCATCGGGATTTGCCTCATCGGCGCCGGGCGGGCGGGCATGATACACGGGAGGAATTTCGCCTCCAGGGTTCCCCATGCCCGAATGACCGCCGTAAGTGATGTCTCGGAAGAAAGCGCGCGGGCGGCCGCGTCGGAGATGGGTGTGGATGCCGTGTATACCGATTACCGTGAGGCCCTCAAAAACAGCGCCGTAGACGCGGTAATCGTGGTGACGCCTACCAAATTCCACCGTGACATTGTACTGGAGGCGGCATGCGCCGGAAAGCATATACTCTGCGAAAAGCCCATGGCAATGAACAGGGAAGAATGCCGGGACATGATTGACGCCGCGCGAAAGGCCGGGGTGACGCTTCAGATAGGTTTCATGCGCCGCTTTGACGCCGGTTTCAGGCGGGCAAAAGAGATAGTCGATTCGGGGGCCATTGGGACGGTGGTCAGCGTAAAGTCTCTGACCCGCGGCCCCAGCACGCCGCAGGAGTGGATGTACGATATACGCAAAAGCAACGGCCCTCTCGCGGAGGTGAACAGTCACGACATAGACACCCTGCGCTGGTTTACCGGAAGCGAGGCGGCGAGCCTTTACGCCATGGCGGGCAATTACCGCTGCGCTTCCGCCCGGGAAAAGTACCCCGATTTTTATGATACCGTTTTGATGAATGTGAGGATGAAAAACGGGATGATGGGAAACATAGACGGCGCCCAGGGGGTGCAGTACGGCTATGACGCCAGAGTCGATATTCTGGGCACGGAAGGATGCGTGCAGATAGGCAGCCTTGCGGGGAATGCCACCCTTGCTTTCACCAAAGATCACCGCATGCAGGCCGATGTGATTAAAAGCTGGACGAATCTTTTTTATGAAGCCTATGTGAACGAAGACATCGGCTTTGTCGAGGCGATACGGAACGGCAGCGAGCCTCTGGTACAGGGTATAGACGGCATGATGGCTGTGGAAATAGTCCGGGCGGGTAATGAGTCCATAGAGACCGGAAAAATAATCAGTCTGGAATAGAGTTGGGGCTGGCCGGGAAGTTGGTTACTTCCCGGCCAGCCCTTGCATTTTCTCCCGTTTCGTTGAAACGGTACGAAAATGCCGCACTAAAGAAGCTGTCCGAACAAGTTTTTCAAACTTTTCGGACAGTCCCAACTCCAATGAAACCTTAAGGAGAATCTAATGCAGGCAGCACGGTTATACGGCGCGGGTGACATACGGACAGGCGAATGTTCCGTACCTGAAATTGGGGAGGATGAAATCCTTCTTAAAACATCCGCGGCGGCGATCTGCGGAACCGATCTCCGCATGATAGCCAACGGTTACAGGGGAGTCGATGCGGATCATCCCCTTACGCTGGGGCACGAAATAAGCGGGATTATCGAAGAACTCGGGAAAAATGTACGCGGATATACAAAAGGCATGCGGGTGGCCCTGGCTCCGAACATGGGCTGTGGAATCTGCGGTATCTGCGTTTCCGGCGATACCCATCTTTGCGAAAGTTATACTGCCTTCGGGATCAATATGGACGGCGGCTTTGCCGAATACATGCGCATTCCCGCCGCCGCCGTCATTCAGGGAAACGTCATGGTTCTTGACGACAGCGTTTCCCTTGATACTGCGGCCCTGTTTGAACCCATGTCCTGCGTATTTAACGGCCAGGAACAGGCCCGTGTACGGCTCAACGACGATGTGCTGATTATCGGGGCTGGACCCATAGGAATCATGCACGCCCTGCTCGCCAGAGCAAAAGGCGCCGGGCGTATTTTTATACGGGACATTTCCGCCGTGCGCATGCGCCAGTGCGAAGAACTTGTCGAAGGAGCCGCCGCGGTGGAATCCGATAATCTTGAAGAGGCCATAAAATCCCTTAACGGCGGCCGGCTTGTCGATGTGTGCATCACCGCCTGTCCTTCCGCCTCCGCACAGGCAGACGCGCTTAAGGTGACCGGCATGAACGGCCGCATCCTCTTCTTCGGCGGACTTCCCGCCGGAAAAGACGATGTTGTCCTTAACACGAACCTTATCCATTACCGCCAGCTTTCCATTCATGGTTCGACCAGGGCCAACATCAGGCAATACCGTGAGGTCGCCAAAATGGTCATGGCCGGACACCTTGATCTGGGGAAACTCGTTTCGCGGAAATATCCCCTGAAAGATTTTGCCTCCGCCGTCTCCTGTGCGAAAAAAGCCGAAGTCCTTAAAACGCTAATCGGGTTTTGACTGGCGGCCTATAAATCGTGGTTTTTGCGGCACAAAATGACGCAAAACCTTCAAATGTAGCCGGCCGCCGGGGACCCTCGCCGCGATCCCGGAGTTTCACTGGAGATGAAACTCCCCGGCGAAACGGTTACGCTGTTTGGTCCTTGACGGCGCCGGCGTCCTGAACATATGCGACATTGACAACACGTCCATATAGGTGTCATAATGATCTATTCGATTGTCCTGCCGGGCGGCGGGAAATCAATTCAATAAGGAGGCATAATTATGGAATCATTTGACTATTCAACCGTGCGGGGATTTAATTATCAGCCCAGTGCTGGAAGCACCAGTTTTGAAAATTGGTACTATTTCAGGCCTGAATTGTTTGAACTGGAACTGCGCAGGGGCAGGCACTATTTCCCCAAATTCAATACGGTGCGGTATTGGCTTTCATGGGATGCGTATATACGGGATTCAAAACGTTTCGTGGAAAACTTTGAAACGGCGTTGGCTATTGCCGATTCATTGGGCCTGAAGGTTATTGCCTGCCTCTTAAACCGCTGGCACAATGATTTTGTCGATGCCGGCGGTGTTTACCTGGATAATATTATTCCGGGTTGGGGCTGGTGCTATAAAGAAGGTTTTTACAAAGAATATTTTCAGGCCATTGTCGGCGGGCATAAGCAGGATAAACGTATTCTGGTGTGGGATACCTGTAACGAACCGTTCTCGTATCAGTTGACCTTTGACAAGATGGGTGATATTCCCAACATTGAATTTAACTGGCTTAAAGAGATGTATGATTATGCAAAATCCCTTGGGGTTTCCCAGCCTGTGTCGTTCAGCTCCCATCCCAATTTTAACATGACGCGGGCTTGGGACGAAAAATGCGCCGCCATCATGGATGTGCTGCTTATTCATCCTTATTACATAGGCGAACAGAACGACAGGGAAAAAAAGGCCCAATATGAAAAACAGCTTGATGATTATGTGGCAATTGCCCGGAAAAGCGGCAAGGGACTCATTGCAAGCGAGACATGCTGGGGATCGCTGGATGATGACTGGCGGGTGGAAAACATACGTTACTCTTTGGCGGAACTGAAGAAACGGCAGATAGGAATTTGTCCCCATGCCCTGCATCACAGTCTGGTGGCGGATTTGCATCTGCCCGAATACGGCCCGGTGGGGCCCCCGGGTGATTTGCGCTTTATCAATGCCGACGGTACCCTGCGCAAGGGGCACGAAGTGTATAATGAATTTTAAAGCTTTCACAAAATACAATAGTGTGAGAGAATGGACTTGTTCAAGAACCCGGTTGGTTCTTTCACAAGCCTCGCAGATTTGGTGTATTTTTGCAAAAATCCGCCAAATCTACCGTTTTTTAGCGGAAGTTGTTCAATAATTGAAGTTATTGAACAACTCTAATATATGTGCGAGGAGGATCAAATCATGAAAAATGCGAGAAAAGCGGGCGTGATCATCATGGCCGTTCTTTTGGTTTCTTTGGCGGTTGGATGCAACAAGGGAGGCGGCGCTGTTTCGGCGCCGGATTCAACCAAGGACATTGTTTTTTGGGATATGATGTGGGGGCCGGCCAATTCGTATCCGCAGGCAATGCAGGGGTTGATTTCCCGGTTTAATTCTGAAAATGGCGAAAACATCCGTGTAACGCTGCAAAGCCTTCCTTGGGATAATTACTATCAGGTTTTTCTTACCGCCGTTACTTCCGGGGTCGCCCCGGATGTTTCAACAGGCGCTTTCTTGCAGCCCCTTCAATACGCGGAAATGGGAGAAGGCCTGTCGCTTGATCCTGTTGTGGATGCCTGGAGAAGCGAAAACAATCCCATCCTGAATGAATATAACGAAGACATATTGAATCTTTTCCGGTATGAAGGAAAGCGCTATGGCCTGCCCTGGAACCTGGATACCCGCCAGATTACCTATCGGACCGATTATTTTCAGCAGGCCGGTATCACCGCACTACCTGCAACCTGGGCCGAGTTTGAAGCCGTCTGCGCCCGCCTGAAGGCGGCTTTACCGCCTGATGTCTTTCCCTTTGTATTTCCGGGCGGAGGCGATTACAGCGGCCTGCATCCATTCCTTACGTTTTTGGTTCAAAATGATGTAGGGCCTACCGATGTAGACGGGCAGCCTGATTATCTTAATCCCAAGATCACCGAAGTTCTGCAGTTTGTGAACCGCCTGTATGTCAACAATTATATCCCTGAAGGTCTTCCGTCCTACCGTTCGGAGACAGGCCGGCAGATGTACCAGGCAGGTAAAGTCGCCATGATTCTGGACAATTTGCAGGAATTGCAGGATTTCCCCGATGTTTTTGCAAATAGCGGTATTCTGCCCCCTGTGGCAGGCCCGAGCGGGACGGCAAAATACTACACTTGGGTGAATGCCATTGAGGCATATTCGCAGACCAAAAACCCCGATGCCTGTATCACTTTTGTCAAATGGCTTTTGGAAAATGAGCTTCCGCTCTGGACAAGCGGCGGTGCGGCAATGCCTGCCCGGAGCAGCTACAGGGCAGATCCCCAGATTGCCAATGATAAATTGAAGAAGCAGGTCAGTGAGCTGGTATTGCCCACGGCGGTTACCCCGGTATATCCGGCAAAAAGCGCTTATATGGCGTTCTCCATTATTGAAGGGGAAGCAATCCCCATGGTGGGAATGATACGGGCCATGACGCGGAATCCCGATTATCAGGTGATTCAGCGGGAAGTACAGGAGAGCATGCTTAACGCATGGGAGGAATTCGAGCAATGACATAAAGGAAGGCGGCGGTTGCCGCCTTCCTTTTAGTAAAACAGGAACTTGACATAAAAGGTATAACAATGGCTCGTTTACAGAACAACAGGCTCGGTTATCGTTTATTGGTTCCCGCATCAATTCTCATCTTGGCTATAAGCATCTATCCCCTGTGTAGAGGCATACTCCTCGGGTTTATGCGGTACAGTGTGCGGAGGCCGAATGCGGCGGCTTTTAACGGTCTTGATAATTTTATCAGGATTCTGACCAAAGACAAAGAATTCTACGGTACCTTGGGTTTTTCTTTTTTATCGACATTGGCTGTTGTTGTTATCGCTTATGTTTTCGGTATGTGTTTTGCCCTTCTGCTCAACAGGGATATTAAATTCAGGGGATTCTTCAGAGCGTTGATCCTGATCCCCTGGATAATTCCCCCGGTGGTGGCGGCAACCAACTGGTCGTGGTTGTTAAATGATCAGATTGGATTTGTTAACTTTGTCCTGCGCAAATGGGGCCTTGTCGACAAGCCCATTTTATTTTTGGCAGATCCCGTACTGGCGCGTCTAACGGTTTGTTTTACCGGCGCATGGAAATCATTTCCTTTTATGATGATTGTCCTTCTGTCCGGCATGCAGGGCATTCCGGATGAGCTGTATGAATCGGCGTCCATTGACGGCGCGGGTTTTTTTCGTTCGTTTCTGCATATAACGGTGCCCATGCTAAGGCCTGTTACCATGATAAGTACAGTGTTGATGTTTATTTGGACATTCAATAATTTCGAAAATATATATCTTCTGACCAAAGGCGGTCCTGCGAATGCGACATTCGTCCTGCCGATCCTTTCTTATTACACGGCATTCTTCCGTTCTCAATTGGGATATGCTTCGGCCATATCTACCCTCATGCTGGTAGTGCTGCTCTTTATGGCCCTTGTCTATATGCGCATCCTTTTGAAGAATTCGAAATAAGGAGGGGGCATGAAAAAACTCCGGGTAAGACATTACATCAAGGATGGATTGACCTATTTGTGTCTGATTTTGATCATCATCGTTGTTGATCTTCCCTTCTTTCAAATGGTTTCTGTTGCGTTTAAAACCAAGGCGGAAGTGGTAAATACCACAAGTTTTTTTCCGAAACAGTTCAGCTTGGAGAATATAATCAATGTATGGGTATTTACGGATTTTTCGCGTAATATTTTAAACAGCATAATTGTTGCAGCCAGCGCTACGGTATTCTGTATTGTCATTGCCGTTATAGCGGGATATGCGCTCTCCCGGTTCCGGGGCCGGGTATTTTCCATGTATTCAATACTGCTCCTGATGCTGCAGCTTTTTCCCAGTATTCTGTTGTTGATACCCTTGTTTGTCATTTTTACCAGTCTGGGTTTGGTGGATAATTTACTGGCCTGTGTTCTTGCCTATACGACGACAAACCTCGCCTTTTCCATCTGGATGGTAAAGGGGTTTATGGATTCAATTCCGTTTGATCTGGAAGAAGCCGGAATGATAGACGGGTGTACGCAATTCACGGCATTTTTGCGTATTGTTGTCCCCATTTCCATGCCGGGTATATCTACCGTCGGTATATTTACATTTATTAATTCCTGGGGTGAATATACCCTGGCGTCTATTCTTCTGCGCAGCGATAAAAATGTCACTATGACCGTGGGATTACAGAAATTTGTGCAGCAATTCTCGATGGATTGGCCTTCAATGATGACCGCTTCTTCCATTGCGACCATTCCCACGATTCTGTTTCTTGTGTTTGCCCAGAAATATTTAATACGGGGAATGTCTGCCGGAGCGGTTAAGGGCTAGTGTAATGACCGGTATTCATGTTGATTTGGGCGGAACCCGCATAAAAATATCGCTGATCAAAGATGGTAAAATACTTGACGGCGCCATGATCAGCGCCGGTCCAAAGTCTGAATTCAGATCGGAACTGCCCGAAATTGTTGAAAACATCCGGCGTTTGTCCCGTATGGAAAAACCTGCCGGCCTTGGTTTTGCGTTTCCGGGAATCGTGAATCCTGTAACAAAACGTTTTGTTGCTGTTAACGGTAAATATACCGATGCGCCGGGTTTTGATGCCGGTGCATGGGCGCGGGAGCAGTTTGATCTGCCGCTTGTTCTTGACAATGACGCCAACGCCGCGCTGCTTGGCGAGGTGCATTATGGCTGCGCCAAAGGCGCTTCCAATGCAGTTATATTGATTCTGGGTACCGGAGTCGGGGCCGCCGCAATGATCCACGGCAGGCTTGTCAGAGGAGTACATTTTCAGGCCGGATGCATAGGCGGGCATTTTTGCGTGGGCGGTGTGAAGACGGGCAGACAGTGTAACTGCGGCAGCAGGGGATGTACGGAAGCCTACGGAAGTTCCTGGGCAATGGCAACGGCAGTCCGGAAAGATCCCCTGTTTGAAAAGAGCGGGCTTTCATCGGAAGCGGTTATAGATTTCAGGGTCCTTGAAAAATGGGAAAAATCAGGCGATCCTCTTGCATTTAAGGTGATTGAACAGTGCGTCGACAGCTGGAGCGCCTGCGCCATAACGCATGTTCACGCCTATGATCCTGAAGTTGTTATATTAAGCGGCGGCGTTATCCGCTATGGCGAACGTATTATCCGGCCCATCAGGGATAACATATACTCATACGCATGGACGCCTTGGGGGAATCCCGATATAAAGGTTTCCGAAAACCCGGAGTCTTCTGTGGTTTTGGGCCTGCACTATTTATTGGAAAATGGCAT
>JAIROE010000142.1 GCA_031257715.1 Treponema sp.
CATGGCCCGTCAGAACGCACAGGAAGACATACGCAGGCGGCAGCGGGAGCGCGGGGCGGGGCCGGCACTGGATGAACTGCAGGAGGCGCTTGGTCTCAAAAGCCGGCCGGAACGCATCGAAGGCTTCGACATCGCCCAGCTTGACGGTAAACATCCCGTGGCTTCCCTCATCTCGTTCAGGGACGGCGTCCCCGACCGGAAAAACTACCGTTACTTCAAGCTCCGCAGCGTAGTGGGCATAGTGGACGACTTTGCTGCAATGCGCGAGGCGGTACACCGCCGCTATTCGCGTCTTATCCGCGAAGGAAAGGAACTCCCCGATCTTGTGCTCATAGACGGCGGTATAGGCCAGGTAAATGCGGCAAAGGGCGTCATGGACGAGATGGGAATGGACAGCGATGTCGTGGGCCTCGCCAAACGTGAAGAAGAGCTCTGGCTGCCCCACGCGGGAAAACCCGTGATCCTCTCCCGCCGCTCGGAAGCCCTGAGGGTTCTCCAGCATGTACGGGATGAAACCCACCGGTTCGCCACGTCTTTTAACCAGCGGCTCAGATCGGGGGATCTGTTCTTCCCCGTTCTCCAGTCTGTAGACGGCATAGGCCCCAAGCGGGCGGCGGCGATCATGCGGGCCTACGGCAGCGTCGAAAAGATAGCCGCCGCCGACGTGCGGGAACTTGCGGAACGCTGCAAGACAGGCGGGGAAGCCGCCCTCAGGGTACGGGCGGCGGCGCGCCTGGCCCTGGAAAATCAGGATGCCGCGAAACGGCGTCTTGCGGAACAGCCCGCCGCGGGCCGCTGGAGCACGGCAAAACGCGGTGCGGTGCGCGGAAACACCGCGGCGGAACTTGCGGCGGAAGCGGCGGAAGATTATCTTGCGGACGGCTCTCCGTCAAGAGACAGGGATTAATGACGGACAACGATCCCCTTGTCAAACCGTACCTGAAATGGGCGGGGGGCAAGCGGCAGTTATTATCCGAAATAAAAAAACACATCCCCCCGGATATTGGCCGTTATACCTATTACGAGCCTTTCCTCGGAGGGGGGGCGGTATTTTTCGCACTCCAGCCCAAACGGGCGGTGATCAACGACCGCAACGCCCAGCTGATGCTGACTTACGCTGCCATAAAGGAACATGCCGAAGAAGTCATTGCACTGTTGAAGGTTCACCAAAACAAAAACAGCAGGGCATATTATTACGAAACGAGAAATCTGGACAGAGACCCGGAACGATTTAACGTTCTTGACAATATTGAAAAGGCGGCGCGCCTCATCTTTCTTAACAAGACCTGCTATAACGGCCTGTACCGCGTCAATTCCCGGGGCATTTTCAACGTTCCGTACGGGACATACAAAAACCCCGCCGTCTGCGATGAAACGGCGCTGCGGCGGATCAGCGGCTATCTTAATGCCAACAGCATCAGCATCCTGAACACGGATTTTGAGGAGGCTGTCGGGAACGCGGGCGCCGGCTCCTTTATATATTTTGACCCGCCCTATCACAGCCCCGGCAGGGTCAATTTTACCTCGTATCAGGCGGACGGATTTGGAGAAGAAGAACAGGAACGCCTGAGGGATCTTATGATAACCATGACGGAGCGCGGGGCAAAATGCCTTCAGAGCAACGCGGACACGAAGTTTATCCGCGGGTTATACACGGCGGATCTTTTCGACATCGTTTCCGTGGGCGCAAAACGGACCATCAACTCCGATTCGTCAGGCAGGGGCGCCGTCAGGGAAGTATTGATAAAGAACCGGAACTGAATGGCGGGACATGATTCCCGCCGTTCGGATCAGCCTGCCGTTACCGCTTTTCCTTGACCTTCTCTTTTTCCCTGGTTATGCGCGTTTCAAGCACGTCCATGAGCCTGTCAATGGCGGGGTCCAGTTCAAAATCATGTTCCTTGACATGGATGGAATGACCCCACCGGAAATTAACCGTCGCTTCGGCGGAAAAGTCCTTTTCTTTGGTAAGCTTTATCAGAAGATCGACGATCATGTTTTCGGCATTGTGAATGCGGGCGATCTTCCGGTTAATATATTCCCGGGTATCATCCTTCATGGTAAAATGGACAGCTTTCACTTCGATATTCATGACAGTCTCCTTATGCGGTTTTTGAGGAACCGCCGCCGCGGCCCCCGGATTTTCAATTCACCGAATTGAAAATCCTATCTGGTATATGATGAACCCAAATCAAGCTCGTTACGGTATTTTGCGACGGTACGCCGCGCCAGGGGAATGCCCCGCTGGGCAAGCTGAAAGGCTATTTCCTTGTCAGAAAAACACCGGTCTTCGGCGGTTATCATTTCCTTTATTATCTCTTTCACCCCCTCTTTGGAATACCGGGATCCTCCCGATCCGGCTCCGCTTATTGAATTGGAAAAGAAATGGCGGAGTTCAAAGATCCCCCATTCGGTCTGCATGTATTTGCCGTTGGCGGTGCGGGACACCGTTGTTTCGTGAATTCCCAATTCCCTTGCTATGTCCCCCAAAGTAAGGGGGGCGAGGTATTTCGGGCCGTTGACAAAAAAAGGACGCTGAAATTCGACAATTGCCCGCGACACCCGCAGCAGTGTGTGGTTCCTCTGGTTGATGGCCTGTATGAACCAGCGGGCCTCCTTGATGTTTTCCCTGACAAAATCACGGGCCAGCCTGCCGCCCCGGTCCTCCGTCCCCGGAACGCCCGCGTCACCTGCCCCATCCGGGCCGTTGCCATCCGGGCCGCCGGAATTTCCCGCCAGCTTCATGAAAAAGGGATTGATTCCCAGTATGGGAATTGTTTCTTCATTGAGAATAATGACAAATTCCCCCTCTTTCTTCATCACCTGAATATCGGGTACCACGAAACGCACACCGTCGGAAGCGGAGGCAAAGCGTCTGCCGGGAAAGGGCGAAAGTTCCTTTATCCACTCGTAAAAATCCCGGACTTCCTCTTCGCCGCGGTTCATCTTCTTTGCCGCGGAGGCGAATTTTTCACGCTCCAGAAGTTCCAGGTGATCAAGGGCCTCCTCAAGTCCATCGGGCGCATCGGGAAGCAGGGCGGCCTGCACCCGCAGCGATTCGGCGTAATCCCGGGTGCAGCAGCCGGGGGGGTCGAGGGAACGGACAAGTTCCATGGCCTCTTCCAGGCACGGGGGAGGAAGCCCCGCGTATCCGGGATCTTCCCTGAAAAGGGCATCCACAGGCTCCTTGTGAAAACCGTCCTCGTCAAGGTTCTGAATCAGGATTTCGCATATCGCGCGGAGTTCGTCATCAACAGGTTCAAGCCGGATCTGCCTCAGCAGGTGTTCCTGAAGGGTCTCCGGGCGGGAAAGCATTCCCTCGATAAAACGGCGCTTCTTATCGGACATTTCTTTGCCGCTCCGCCTGAAAAAACCCGAATCGGAAAGGGAAACGGCGGCAGGATTTTCAAGCACGTCAAGCGCGGGATTCCGCTCAATTTCTTCGCTTATCTTTTCCCGCAGTTCAACAATGGGAAGCTCCATCAGTTTGATAGACTGATAAAGCTGGGGATTCATTCTGAGCCGCTGCTCCTGGATAAAAGAAGGACGCTGTACCTGCAAAGACAACTCCTCACGGCTTCCGTCAGTATTGGATTGGGAAAAGTATTCTCCTTAAAACTATTATTCTCCCGCCGCCCTTTGTCAAGAACGGCCCAATCGTGTTACAGTACGGTCATGGAATCACAGCTTGCACAACTGGGGCTTGCCGTTCCCGGCGTACTCCTTCCCCGGTCCGGCATCGATCTGGCAAAATGGGCCGTCATCGCCTGCGATCAGTACACCCAGGACCCTTCGTACTGGGAAAGGGCGGCTGAAGCCAGAAGCGGCGCCCCGTCGGCGCTGGATCTCATTCTGCCCGAAATTTTCCTTGAAGATCACCGTTCAGACAGAATCAGGGCGATACACGACAGTATGAAAAAATACCTTGCCGAAGGGATCTTCGCCCCGCCCCGGCATGGCTGCGTCTATCTGGAGCGGAACACCCCCTGCAGCAAAAAAAGGAGAGGCGTCCTTGCCGCCTTGGATCTTGAACGGTACGATTTCAGGCCGGAAACCCGCCCCCTGATTCGCTCCACCGAGGGAACCGTGCCCGAAAGGCTCCCCGTCCGCATGGAAATACGGCGCGGCGCGCCCCTTGAAATTCCCCATGTTCTCCTCCTTATTGATGATGAAGAAGACCGCATTCTCCCCGGCCTCGGCGAGCGCGCCAAGCGGTCCTTCCCCGCCTATGAAACATCCCTCATGCTTGGCGGCGGCGAAATTGCCGGCTGGTTTCTTGACGGGGAAGCCGATCTTGCCTTCCTTGCCCGTTCCCTTGCGGATCTGGCGGGGCGCAGCCTGACCCGTTATGACGCCGGCGGGACGCCTTTTCTCTATGCGGCCGGGGACGGGAATCATTCCCTTGCCGCGGCAAAGGAAATTTGGGAAGAATACAAAAAGGCCTCCGGCAAAACGGGCGGAGATTCCCTTCAGGACCATCCCGCGCGCTGGGCCCTTGTGGAGATAGAAAATCTTTACGATCCGGCGGTGCATTTTGAGCCTATACACCGGATCATCTTCAACGCCGGCATTGACGAACTTTTGACGCTGCTTTCGGAACTGCCCGGCTTTTCCCGCCGGGAACTTGCCGGAGCGGAGGAACTTTCCGGCCTTACAGGCGATCCCGGTTTTTGCGGAAACAGGCTGGGTCTTGCAGGCGGCGGCCGTTTCGTCCTTGTCGAGAGCGCGGCGCCGGGTCTCATTACGGTGAGCCTGGAGCCGCTGCTTGACCGTTTTGTGAAGGAAAGATCGAACCGTGGCGATCCGCCTTCAATTGATTACATACACGGCGAAGAAGAGCTGTTCCGTTTGACGGTTTCCGGGGATCGCGGGGCGGCTTCCGCGGCAGGCATACTCCTTCCTCCGGTAAAGAAGCGCGGTTTCTTTGAAACTGTGGCCCGTACCGGCCCTCTGCCCCGCAAAAGTTTTTCCATGGGGGAAAGCCGCGAGAAGCGCTACTACATGGAATGCCGGAAGCTGTTTGCATGACACCGGACTTGTTCGATAACCTGTTTACTGAACCCTGTCGGGTTCGGGTTGTCGAACAACTCTACCGTCCTGGCTGGACACTTTTCCCCCGTGCTGTCACACTTGTTCTGATGAAACCAATGCGGAGAAAGGACAGGGAAATTTCCGCTGAAGAGGCCCTTGCCGTGGTAGACAAGTGCGTTTATGCCGTCCTCTCGACGGTGAGCGAAGATCTTTCGCCCTATGGTACGCCCCTTTCCATAGTAC
>JAIROE010000155.1 GCA_031257715.1 Treponema sp.
GTTATCGGCGCCGGATCCAATTCCACGTTCCACATGGCCGGTTATGTAAAGCGGGCGAAGGATCTTGGCGCCGACGCCGCCCTGGTGGTTACCCCCTACTACAACAAGCCGAACGATTCGGGGATCATCAAACATTTTGAAAAAGCCGCCGCCGCGGGGCTTCCCGTCATCATCTACAACATCGCCTCCCGTACCGGGCGGAACATCCCCACGCCGCTGATGGAAGAGCTTGCCCGTATTCCCGGCATTGTCGGGGTAAAGGAAGCTTCCGGCGACATTATCCAGATGGGAGACGTTATCGCGAAAATCGCCGGGCCGCGGAAGGGAACAGATAACCCGTTTTGGGTGCTTTCCGGCGACGACAGTATGACGCTGCCGCTTGCGGCCCTTGGCGGCGACGGGATCATTTCCGTCATATCAAACCTTCTGCCCAAAAAAGTGCATGAGCTTGCCCGGGCCTGCCTTGACGGCCGCTATGAGGAAGCCCGCCGCATTCACTACGAACTCCTGCCCTTTATGAAAAACGCGTTTATCGAAACCAACCCGGTTCCGGTAAAAGCCGCGATGGGCTGGGCGGGCCTGCCCGCCGGGCCGGTGCGGCTTCCGCTGGGGCCGCTTTCCGGGGCGAACGCGGAAATACTCCGCCAAAGCCTCGCGGATATGGGAGTGTTACCGTGACATGCGTCCGGGCGCTGTACTACCACTCCGTATACAGATGAACATCCCGTTGCGGGAAGGGAATGCTTAAGCCCGCTTCCTCAAGCCTTTCCTTAAGAGTGCGCATCAGATCCCAATAGACCGGCCAGTACCGGTCGATGGGCGCCCAGGCGCGGAGCAGTATGTTGACGCTGCTGTCCCCATACGATTGGACCAGTATCTGCGGCGCCGGATCGGCAAGAAAGCGGCATTCGGCGGCGGCCATGTCCCTGACAACCCGGAACGCGGTGTCAATGGAATCCGAATAGGCAATGGGCACGGAAATATCCATGCGGCGTTTCCCGTTACGGGTATAGTTTTTAAGCGGCGTTCCCCAGATGCTTGAGTTGGGCGCGGAAACGTAAATGCCGTCCGGGGTTTCGAGGATCGTCGTAAAAAGGCGGATATCTTTTACCGTTCCGCTGTAGGAACCGAATTCGATATAGTCTCCCCGCCTGTAGGTTCCCAGAAAAAGAAGAATAATGCCGGCGGCAATGTTGCCCAGGGTATCTTTGAGGGCAAGGCCTACGGCAAGGCCCGCGGCGCCGAGGATCGCCAGGAGGCTCGTCGTATTGATGCCGAAGACATTGAAGATCATGATAAGGCAGATGATGAAAATTCCGTAGCGGATAACCATTCGTAAAACGTGGGAAATCGTGTCGTCGATTTTCAGGCCGTTTGCGGGGATCCGGTTGTCCGGGGGAATACCGGGGAGAACCGGACCGGGCTCTCCGGTGTCCGGGGTTTTTTCGGAAGCGGCCTTGACGATAAGTTTTGCCGCTCCCCGGTTTACGATGATCCCCGAAACGGCGATGACAAATGAAAGCAGTATATTTTTTGCAAGATCAAGAAGTTGATCGCTGTAGTTGTTCCATAGTTCAATCAGGCTTTTACTCATGTTCCAATCATAGAATGATGTGGTTTTTCTTGCAACGCCTTGCACGACGCCGTGTTCGGGACAGGCGTACAGGAACAAAAGTGCCGGTGACATCCGCCTGCGCTTTTTCCTGTGTACGCCTGTTATATTCTCCGGACGCTGCGCAACCCGCGGGCCGCTGTCCCGTAGAAAACGAAAGGCGTCCGGAGGCCGCCCTTTTAAGGGCTGGAGGTTCCCCAATATTAAAAACCGTGCTATACTGACCGTATGTTCATAATGATACTATGCGTTGCGTGCTGCGGTAAACCGGCCATAACGGGTTCCGTCTTATGCGCTCTTCATTCGAACTGCAACCTAAAAAGGGTCAATTTTATAAAAGCCCGGCAGGAAGAGGTTTCCTTTAAATCCTTCAACACGGCGGAAGCGATCTTTGAAATGGAGGGGACGGAATGAAATTTTTCTTTGGCCAACCTGGTTATTGAATAAGTTTATGTGAAAAAACAAATCACCGGAGGATTAAGATGAAAAAAATAGTATTTTTCTTGGGTGTGGTATTTATGACTCATGTTATAAATACACAGGAAACGGAATTTACTTTTGAAGATGAAGTGTATGTAATGGATAGGGTTTTAGATACTGTATTAAATTTTGGATTATTTGAAGAACTGGATGAGGCGAGGGAAAAAATATTTTTACTTATAGGGCCGAATTCTTTAAAGGAAAATTTTCTTCAAAAATCACGGCATAAAAACATTATTGTTCCGATTTATAAAATAACAAGCATTGGTGGTATATATTATGGTTCGGTGCCATTTTTAGATGATTATGATTCTATGGGAGCAGATGAATTTTTCCAACTCGATTATATGACATATGAAAAAGATAATCGTTCTGTTTCTATTCGGTTAATATCCAGACCAAAAGGGTGGCAAGGTATTATTTGGTGGCATTTCGATTTCAGTAACATTCAAGGAGAATGGAAATTGACAAACTTTAGACAAAGCGAACCACAATGAACCTGGAGCTGTCCGAAAAGGCAAGAAAATGCCGGGGAGGGCCGTTCGGCACGGGGTGGCGGCGCAATGTGCTTTCAGCACATTGCAGCGGAGTTTTGCCTATGGCAAAACTCCGCCATAACGTTACCTGGAGTTTCCGCAAAGCGGAAACTCCGCAATCCGGCGCAGCCGGATTGCGCAGCCGCCAGGCCCCCCGATACATTTTTAAAGGCGTCTTTTCGTTTTCAGAGCATAAACTGAGAATTGCTGCGCCATCCCATGTTGCCATTGCCAAATAAAAATCATTGCGCTATACTATATCTGTTGTTATGGAGTATGGAATGAGCATTTTCGGTAATAAATTCTAGAAAAATGTCATAAAACCGGGCGTTTGGCACGGTTGTTGGTCTCTCGGTCTGGCTCTGTGGGTGTGGGTCGCTCTCTCTCTCTCTCTCTCATAAGACTCACCGTCTTTTCGTAAAAAATTTTGCCCGGCCAGGGTGTTTTGCCCCTGGCAAAACTCCGCAGCAATACGGCAAAGCCGTATTGCGCATTCACCGTCATTGTTTCTTAACCCGGCAGGATAAGGCCCTTGTCCTGTTTCGGGGGATAAATTTGTCCACAGACATAACACTCATACCGATAAAGCCCAAAACGCCCATAGGGGACGTTACTATATGGCCGACGGGCGTTAAACGCAATGTACCGTGAGGAGGGTAAAAATGAAAAGAATAATGGCAATACTTTTGTTCTGTACAACCATGACTGTATTTGGACAGGAAACCAACACTTTGGACGGGGCAATCAATGATTCGATGGAGTATCTCGTTGAACGCCTGGAACCGGGGACAAAGGTCGCGGTATTGAACTTTAGCGCTTCCCCGAAAATAGCAAACTACGTTATCGAAGAAATAACCGTTTTTCTCGTAAACGACGGCAATCTTATCGTTGTTGACCGGAGCGAACTGGAGTTATTACAGGACGAAATGAATTTTCAGCTCTCCGGCGAGGTAAGCGACGAATCGGCCCAGTCAATAGGGAAGAAACTTGGCGCCCAAACCGTTATATCAGGTTCATTAAGCCCCCTCGGCACTATGTGGCGCATGCGAATACGAGCGCTTGAGGTAGAAACCGCAAAAGTACAGGGCATCAGGACATACACGATTAAAAAAGACGCGGTACTTTCAAACCTTATACCGAAAACTACGGGTGAAAAGGTGGGAACAGGGGCCCTCAATATCGTTTTTGGGCTTGGTTCTTACCTTGAAGGGGACATTGCGGGCGGGCTTACCATTACGGCGGGTTATGTCGTGGCCGCGGGGCTTTTTGTCGTAGAAGCCGCCGCGCTTGATTGGGATAGTTCGGCGGCCGGCGTTCCGGCGACAATCGGCATAGCGGCGGCGGGGTTGACCATCGCCTCTGGTTTTGTCCGTCCCTTTATTTATAACCGGAATCCGCACATAGCAGCTGGGTTGGATAACATTCGTGTACATATTGTGCCGGCAGCGGACAATGGCTTTGAAACTCCCCGCAGGATCGGGGTCCAACTGGCATATTCATTGCAATTTTAACGGAGGTAGTAGTATGGCAAAGAAACATGGCGCGTATTTTATTTGTTTGAATGTTGTTTTTTTAACCTTGTTTGCCTGTGACGGTATGGCAACACTGTTTCACGGACCCAAACCGGAAGAACCGGTCCCCGTGTTTACCATCGTTTTTGACGCCAACGGAGCGACAGGCGCGGCGCCGTCCGCACAGACGGCAGAGAGCGGAACCGTCATAACGATGCCCGGCGAAGGCGGGCTGAGCAAGGGCGCTCATGTGTTTACCGGCTGGAATATCAGCAAAAGCGGCGGGGGGACGACCTACCCGCCCGAATCGCCTTATACGGTAACGGCGGACCAAACGTTTTACGCGCAATGGACAGACCCCGCGCAGGTGTATACCGTAACCTACAACGCCAACGGCGCCGGCGGGACGCCGCCGTCCCCACAGAAGGCGGTACAAAACGGGAGCATCATCGTGGCGGATAAAGGGAATCTTGCCAATGCCAATAAAAATTTTGCCGGATGGAATACCGCCGCGGACGGGATGGGGACCAACTACACCGCCGGGGCAGCGTTTACCGTAACGGCGAATATAACGCTCTACGCCCAATGGGTTGACCCCTCCGTGCAAAGGTATACGGTAACGTATTATGCCAACGGCGCAAGCGGTACGCCTCCCTCCGCGCAAACGGTGAATGAAGGCGCAAGCATCACCCTGCCGGGAGCGGGCGGCTTGACGTATAGCGGCAAAACGTTTACCGGATGGAACACCG
>JAIROE010000031.1 GCA_031257715.1 Treponema sp.
AGGGGAAAGCGCGATGTGAAGTGTCCCTGATGTATGTGGACATCGGTCTTGCAGATACCGCAGGATTTGACCCGTATCAGCACCTGATCATCGCCGCATTCGGGGATTGCGGTGTCTTCAAACGAAAAATCATTCGCCTTGCGGTATACAATAGCCTTCATGACGCCTCCCCTGTTACAGCCGAATTTCAACGCGCGTTTCCTGTTCCCTTTCGGGCAGCTCCAGGACAAGCACGCGGCATTCCCCGTCAAATTGGTTTTTCAGCAGTCCCGGCGCCTCTACCGCCAGAGGCGGATTCTCAAGGCCATGGACGCGCATCGTATATGTTTTTCTGCCTGTCCGGTATTTTTGGACACGGGGCCTTACCGTAAATTCCAGGGAACGCTCTTTCAGCCTGAGGGCGAATTCCGTGAGAGAACAGATCCCTTCACGGAAACGGCCGCTTACCCCGTCGTCTTCGTAGAGGGCGTAGTCCCCATCGGCGCCGGCGTATATTTCCAGCGTAAGGGGGCCGCCGTCCTGCAGGGCGGTATGATCTCTTGATTCGGTCATGGGAATAATGGACCCGGCCCTGACAAAAAGGGGCATCGTTTCAAGGGGCGCTTCCGCAATGAAATGGACGCCTCCTTCAAGGGAACGATCCGTCCAGAAATCAAACCATGTTCCCCTAGGAAGGTATACGATGCGTCTTCGGGCTGCCGGCCGGTAGACCGGAGCCGCCAGAATGGATCGGCCAAAGAGGAACTCGTCACAGAGTTCATGGGTTTCTTCATCTTCAGGATATTCCAGTACCAGAGGACGCATCACAGGCAGTCCTTCGCGGGAGCTTTCATAAAATTCACTGTACAGGTAGGGCATAAGGGCATAGCGCAGTTTTATATACTTCCGGCATATTTTTTCAACCTCGCTCCCGAATGCCCAAGGTTCGTGGGGTTTGGTATTAGAGGCCGAATGCCCCCTGAAAAAGGGAGTAAAGGCCCCCATCTGCATCCACCGGGCAAATAATTCACCTGTCGCGTTTCCCTGAAACCCTCCGGTGTCACTTCCGGCGAAGGCAACGCCGGACAGACCCAAATTCATGATCATGGGCATGGACACGGCGATATGCTCCCACCAACTGTGATTATCACCGGTCCAGAGGCAGGCGTAACGCTGTATGCCGGCGTATGCTGCCCGCGACAGGACAAAGGGCCGTTCGCCGGGCCGGTGCATGCCGAAAGATTCATACGCGGCGCGGCACATGCAGTTTCCGTAGGCATTATGGTACTGATCAAAAGTTCCGGGCTGACCGTCATGATCCAGTATGACATCGCCCGGTACGGTCGCCCGTGTCCAGTCAACTTCGGCCTCGGAAGAAAAATCGGTCGGCTCGTTCATATCCACCCAAAGGCCGGAGACCCCCTTGCCCAGAAGAGAGGCTTGCAGGCGGGCCCACCAGCGGCGGGTTTTTTCCCTGGTAAAATCGGGAAAGACCGTCCTGCCCGCCCAGAGATCGGATTGGTAAGGCGCTTCGCCGGGCTTTGCGCAGAACACCCCTTCACGCACTCCGCCCGTGTAAACATCATAGCTTCCTTCCACCTTGACACCGGTCTCCATGATAACCACAGTGCGAAAACCCATGTCCAATAGTTCCTTCATCATCCGCCGGGGATCCGGGAAGCGGTTAATATCCCAAGTAAATACCCTGAACCCGTCCATGTAATCAATGTCAAGGTAAATCACGTCGCAGGGGAAATCACGTTCCCTCAATTGTTTCGCGACGGCCATAACCTCGTGTTCATCGTTGTAGCTCCAGCGGCACTGCTGGTACCCCAGAGCCCATTTCGGGGGCAGGTTCATCTTCCCGGTAAGGTTCATATACCCTTTTATGACATCCTTTATCGAGGGACCCGCGAAAAAATAAAATTCCAGTTCGGGATCTTCAACATCAACGGTAAACAATTCGCCGTTTTTTTCCCCAAGATCAATGTACATGTTGCAGGTCTTGTCAATAAAGATTCCGTATCCGGTAATCCCGTCGTACGCCGTCAGAAAGGGAATGGACTTGCCCAGGGGATCGGCGCCGGGAGTATAAACCGTCTGGCCTGTATTCCACATCCTGTAACGAAAGCCGCGTTTGTCGAGGAAACCCGTCTTTTCTCCCAGTCCATAAAAATGTTCCCCATCGCGTATGCGAAAGACCACTCCGGTCGTATATCCACAAGGATCCTTCTGCCAGTAAAAAACACCAGGAGGGCTTTCCAGCGCCCTTTTCCCGGTTCCGTCCCGAAAAGACAGACTCAAATTTTCCTTGCCGACGGCAAGAGCGGAAGAACCGGCGCGAAGCACGCAGGAAGCTTCGCCCTCAACGACATCAAGGACTCCCTTTGCCCCTCCTTCAACGGCAAATGACCTGACGCCTGAAAAGTCCTCTTTGCATGTATAGACAAGATGCAAGACATTATTGCCGGGGCTGTCAACAAGAAGCATCCCGCTCTCACAGTGAAAAACAACCCCTCCGTTCACCCGGTCAATCGTCCTCACGCCGCCTGCCGTATGCCTTGTCGTCCCGTATTCGTTAACCCAGGAAAAATGCATGTCAACCTTCTTTTAGGCGTTAATTGCCATTGACATCTATTTCCAGTTGTACCCTGCCGGAACCGGGACGGGGCATGGCAATTACGCCGCCCGGATACCCCTTCCCGAATCTTTCCCGGGCCTCACGCAGTTCCGCGCCTTCGGCGGAGCGTATCCCGTAAAGGCATGACCACACCGACCATTCGCCGCCGCCCGGACAGGAGACTTCAAGGCGGTTTCCGCTGCGTGAAACGACAGCCTCAATGGCCTTGCGGCGGCGGCTGTCGTAAACCGTACATTCGGAGGAAGCGCCGTCGTGTATATCGAACACGCGGAAACATACACCGCGCGGGTAATCATAATCGGATGAAGTATCAACCGAACCGGAAGCGATGATGGCGCCGGGTCTGACAAGGAGGGGAAGGCCAAAGTAGTCGTAGCTGCGCCTGTACCACCGGCCTCCGTCAAAGCGTTCGCCGTCAAGGTAATTCACCCATACACCGCCGCCGGGCACGTAGAACTCCACCTGGCCGTCTTCCCGGAATATGGGAGCCACGAGAAGGCCGCCGCCCAGCATGTATTCCCTGTCCAGAACCGCGCAGGCCGGATCGCCGGGAAAATCAAGCATCATTGCCCGCATGGCGGGAACGCCGGTTTCATGAACGGAAACCGCCTGAGCAAAAAGGTACGGCATGAGGGAACACTTGAGCCGGGTAAAATGGGCAAGCACACGGGAACTTTCCTCATCAAAGCACCAGGGCACGCGGTATGTTTCCTGTCCGTGCAGCCGGCTGTGGGTAGAAAGAAGTCCGAAGGCGGCCCACCGTTTGTACAGATCCGGCGTAGCGGTTCCCTGAAAACCGCTTATATCGTGGGCCCAAAAACCAAACCCGGATTGACAGAACGAAAGGCCGCCCCGCAGAGATTCGGCCATGGAAACATAGCTTGCGTCATTGTCGCCGCCCCAGTGCACCGGGAACTGCTGGGAGCCCGCCGTTGCGGATCGGGCGAATACACAGGCTTCATCATCGCCTTTCTTCCGTTTCAGCATCTGAAAAACGGCGTTGTTGTACAGATACGGATAGTAATTGTGCATTTTTTTCGGATCCGATCCGTCCCGGTAAACTACATCGACGGGAATACGCTCGCCAAAATCGGTCTTGAAAACATCAACGCCCATGTCTACCAGTTCTTCCAGGCGTCCCATGTACCAGGAAAGCGCGTCAGGGTTGGTAAAATCCACAATGGCCATTCCGCTCATCCAGACATCGGTCTGCCAGACATCACCGTTCTTTTTCTTTATAAAGTACCCGTTCTTTTTCCCCTCGTCAAAGAGTACGGACTCCTGGCTCACATAAGGATTTATCCACACGCATACCTTTACCCCGCGGTCGTGTATTTTTTTCAGCAGGGCCCTCGCGTCTCCGAAACGTTTCGACCAGACAAAATCGCAGCAGTTAAAATCATCCATCCAGCGGGCGTCAAAATGAAACACGCTGAGAGGAATACCCCGCTCCTTCATGCCGTCTATAAATTCCATGGTGATTTTTTCATTTGAATCCGGTATCCAGCTTGTCGAAAGCCACAGGCCAAAAGACCACGCCGGCGGCACCGGCGGCCTTCCGGTCAGGGCCGTGTATTTTGAAAGCACCGATTTGGGATCTTCGGCGCCGATAACAATATAATCAAGCTTCTCTCCCTCAACTGAAAATTCGACATCCCTTACATTTGCCGATCCGACTTCAAATTCCACCCGCGCGGGGGTATTCACCAGAACGCCGTAGCTTTTTCCCGAAAGATAAAAGGGGATGTTCTTATACGCCTGATCGCTGCAGGAACCGCCGTCCCTGTTCCAGATGTCAACGCCCTGTCCGTTTTTTACCAGCGGACCGAAACGCTCGCCAAGGCCGTAGATATACTCGCCCACATCGAGGCTTAACACTTCCCGCATGTATGTTTCGGCCATATAATCTTTCGGCGCGGGTCTTCCGTTGTAGTCGTTTGCCCGATCCGCTTCATAGTCAATGCCGGTAATGTAGGATACACCCCGGCTGCCCCCCGATGTCAGAAGGGTACCGTCGAAAAAGAAACTGTATCTGAAAAGTCCTGTTTTCTGTATGACCGCCTTCATCCGGCCGCTTGAAAGAACAAGGACATCCTCTCCGTCTTCTGTTTTGGGGAGAAAGTTCTTTTCCGTGTTCAGGCTGAATTCAGGGCCCCGTTCAACAAGGCCGGTAAAATGTTCTATTTTGACGGCTATCATGTCTTCGGCCGGTGAGGAAAATGTAAAATGTAAAGAGGTCGTCCCGGTAGTGTCATGCAGGGTTCTGATCTTCTGCGTGGGAACCAGGCAGCGGATCCTGTCTTTTTCCACCTCATACCGCCACAGTTCTTCCGCCCTGTGCAGCTTCATGCCGGATTTGTTCTGCCATAAACCTTCGGTAAATTGCATGTTTTACTCCTATTCTTTGACGGACCCTGCCGCGAGTCCTCCGACTATATGTTCCTGAAGGATCAGGAATATGACAATGATGGGCAAAATGGCCGTTGTCGCAAGGGCCATTGCCCCGCTCCACTTTACGGCTTCCTTGGGCATAAGATCATAGATAATCGCGGTAAGGGGACGCAGAGCCGGCTTGATATTAAAGGTCATGCTGTAGGCAAGATCATTCCACCCGAAAATGAACGCCAGAGCCGCGGAAGTAACAACACCGGGTTTCGCGATGGGCAGCATCACCCGGAAAAAGGCGCCGAAGGCAGTACACCCGTCAATCCGGGCTGCGTCGTCTATCCCTTTTGGCAGATTCAGAAAAAAAGGACGGGTCACTACGACAATGAACGGAATGTTTACCGTCGCTACCCCGAGGATGGGAGCGATGTAATTGTTAAGAATGCCGATTTTGCTAAACGTCAGATACATGGGAGTGAGGAGCAGCGAAGCCGGAAGCATCTGGGTAACCAGAAATATCATCAATACCGCTTTTGCGCTTTTCAGGCGGAAACGCGCAAGGCCATAGGCCGATGGAACGGCAAATACAAGGCCAAGCAGAAGAGAACCTGTTGCTATGAAAAAACTGTTAAAAAAACCGCGAAAAACATTTTTTTCAACAAGATACTTCGTATACGATACGGTAAGGAATTTTTCGGGCAGGAGTCTTATGGGTTTTGCAAATATTTCCGTTTCCGCCTTGAATGAATTAAGAATGATCCACGCTATCGGAAACAGCATAAAAAAAGCGATTGCCAAAGCAACAGCATTCCGTACAGCCCGGACTCCGTTTCTTTCCCGCATGTTACATCACCTCATCCCTGGATGTGAAACCAAGATACAACGACGCCACGACAATGAGGCACACAAAAAGGACATTGGCTACACTTGCCCCCAAACTGAACTGATACTCCCTGAACGAGAGCCGGTATGAGTAGGTAGACAAAAGCTCTGTCGCGTTCACGGGACCGCCGCTGGTCATCACATAGACCAGATCAAACACCTTGAAGGTATAAATGACGCCCAAAATAAGGACGGACATTATCGCGGGCCTCAGGAGGGGCAGGGTAATCCTGAAAAATCTGACAATATATCCCGCGCCGTCAATGCCGGCGCTTTCGTAGAGTTCATCTGGAATTCCGTTGAGCCCTGCCAGGAGCAGGATCATATTGAACGGAATACCAACCCAGCAGTTGGCAACAATCACTGAGACCATCGCCATCTTTTCGGTTACAAGCCACCGGACAGGTTCCCGGACAAGCCCCAAGGCCTGCAGGACAACATTAACAAGCCCGCCGTCGGTCTGGAGCATAAATTTGAAAATTAGCGCGGTTATCGTCATGGGGACAACCCAGATCACAAGAAGGAGACCCCTGATGGTCTTTGCCATTAAAAACTTCAATTTGAAAAAAAGCGCGAAGATCAGCCCTATTGAAAACTGAAACAGCAGACAGAAAAACGTAAAGAAAAAAGTCTGCCTCATCGTCTTGAGCAGTATGCGGTTTTTTATCAGATCAACATAGTTTCCAAGACCGGTAAAACTGTATGTACCATCCCGTATTGTCATGACGCTGACATTTTGAAAACTGATTATAATGTTGTACAGTATCGGGAATCCGACCAGAAGGATCATGTACACCAAGGCAGGATACACAAACACAACTGCCGTTAAATTCACCCTGTGTTTACGGGAAAAATTCTCCATAAAATACGCACCCCGCAATGAAAACCCCTGCCGCGGGCGGCCGGGGCATGCCGCACCCCCAGGCAGGGGCATTTGCCGCTTCAAAGGCCGGTTCCCGCCGCCCGAAACCGGCCCAGAACATGTCTCAATAATACACCATCTGCCCTGCCTCAGGGAATCCCGAAAACCCAGGCCGCATTCCCGGAACTCCCTGGATTTTTACTGCATGACGGCTTCGCCCGCCCGCTGGGCATCA
>JAIROE010000293.1 GCA_031257715.1 Treponema sp.
AACCACCTTTTTACCAGTGATGCTCCCGCGGGCTATATAAAACCGGCACTGGGGTTTGGCGCGGGGTTTTAGGAGGCCGCGTGTATTGCGGGGTGTTTTTTGACAGGGGCGGCAATCCCCTGTTTGTTGATTGGAAGGCGTGGTCCATACCCCGTCGAACCTTCGGTTCGCGCTTGCTCCGGAAAATTTACAACCCGAAGAAAAGGTGTAAACCGGTTTTCGTATCAGGGTATGGACCCAAGAACCCGCTCGCGGGGGAGAGTACAATAAATTTCCTATCCAACGAAGATACTCAGGAGCTTGCTCCTGGGTATCTTCATTACACGTCAAGGAGGAAAGTATGGCAAAAACAGCCATAGACAGTTTGGGATGGGGCGTCAATCTTATCCTGACGATTTTTTTTGATCCTGTCGTTCAGGGCGTCAACCGCATCCTGCGGGGCAGGCTCATCATCGGCATTATCTGGATCGTCACGGGCGGCATATTCGGCATCGGCTGGATCGTTGACATCGTAACCATGATAGTCAACAAAGACATCACCGTATTCGCGTAAAGGGCCGCCGGGTAAAAAAACAAAAGCGAAGCGGCCGGGGTCATCCCAGATAGTCGGAAAGTCTGCGGTACGCCTGGTTTACGATGTGTTTCTTTTCTATATCGATGTCTTCTCCCAGTTCGTCGATGAGGGCTTCAAGGCTCGAAAGGCTTTCGTTGAGGCCGGTGTGAAAACTCCGGGAACAGCGGAACCAGTAGTTCCCTTCCCCGTCGGTAAAGAGGGCGATGAATCCCAGATCCTTCCTGCCCTTCTTCCATGGCGCGGGGAGGAGGAGGTTCCCCAGGTGTTCCACAAGGGCGCCGGGGTTCTCCTGTGAGTTGAACTTGTCCCTGCGGGGCCAGGTCCGCGCGGCGGCGCCTTCAAGTTCGAGGGAAGGGGCAAGCGAAAGGATGAGCGAAAGCCGTTCCCCTTCAAGGATCGTGTAATTTCCGTCCGCAAGAACAACGCCGCGGAGCCCCCGGTACATGCTGTTCCTGCCGTTCTGCAGGGCCGCTTCCTTTCCCGCGTCATCCTTCACGCGGAAGAGTTTTTCCCAGGGAAGCTGGACCTGCTTCTTTCCCCCGACGGTGGTGATCTCGAAAATTTCCCCGCATATTTTAATGTTGCGGGTAAAATCACGCTGTTTCCGTTTTTTCCCCTCTTCCGCTTCGCGTCCGTCCCTTTGGATGTTGAAAGCGGAAAAGAACCGGGGGTCGAGCCGTTCGAGGATCTCGGGGGAAAGCGGGGAAACGGACATGGCGTACATCCTTGTCGTCCGCACTATCTCGCCGGCTACTATGTAAAGGGGACCCGCTTGGCCGTCCCGCTCGTGCCTGAACATGACCGATCCCGGATGTATGGTGATGCGGTCCGCGGTAAGGCTGCGGTAGCTGCGCCGTTCCGCCCTGCCGCCGCTTTCGCGGACGCAGACGAACTGTATGAGGCCGCGGGCGACGCAGTACAGGTAATCTTCCATGCTGCCGCCGTGTCCTATGGGTATGCCCAGGGAGCTTACGATCTCTTCAAGCTGCGCGGCGACATTGATTATCTCGGCCATGGCCCGTTCGTCAAGGTAATTCTTTTCGCAGAACTTCTCCCTGTTTGACGAATCATGGCAGGCCCTGAACAGCTTGAGGAAGGAGACGAAGTCCCCGCCGGGATCGCGGAAGTTGTGGTGGGCCTTTCTGGCCTCCAGTTCTTCGCCCGGCGGGAGTATGTAAGGGCTCTGCGTGGAGAGGAAAGCCGCCGCGATTATGGTTTCCGCCGTTACATCGGGGCAGCGCAGCAGGGCTTCCACGATGATGCGCGACTGCCGGGGCGGAAGGGGGAATTCCGTCATGAGTTTTCCGGTGCGTGAAAGGCTGCGGTCGCTTTCCAGCGCGTCAAGCAGGTTCAGCGTTTCCATTGCGGCGATGATCCCTTCGCGGCCGGGCGGCGATATAAAATCGAATTCCTCGAAGTTGGTGATCCCCAGATCCGCCATGCGAAGCACCACTTCGGAAAGATCGGTGCGGAATATTTCTTCCACGGTAAAAAGGCCCCGGTTTTCAAAGTCCCGCCTCGTGTACAGCCGGTAGCAGTTTCCCGCCCTGGTTCGTCCGGCCCTGCCCTTCCTCTGGTTCGCCGATGCCTTTGATATGGGAGCCTCGATGAGGCTCGACGTGAAGGTGCGGGGATTGTACCAGTTGAGTTTCGAGAGCCCTGAATCTATCACGCAGGTGATCCCGTCTATGGTCACCGAGGTCTCGGCGATGTTGGTGGCTATTACCACTTTGGTCTTTCCCCCGGGCGCGGGCTCAAAGACCCGTTCCTGTTCTTCTTTGCCGAGCCTCCCGTAGAGGGGAAGGATGTGAAGGTAGCGGCCCGCGGGGCCCGAGGCAAGGCGGTTCATGCAGTCTTTGATCATCTTCTCGCCGGGAAGGAAGATGAGGATGTCCCCTTCGCTCTTTTCGCTTATGAACCGTTCGGCGATGGCTTCCGTTTTTTCCAGAATCGCCTCGGAGAAATTTCCCGGAGGGGAAGCGCCGCCTGAAGCCGGTACGGGATCGTAGATCAGCGTTACCGGATACACGGGGGCTTCTATTTTTACCACAGGGCATTCGCCAAGGTACTCGGAAAAAACCCCGGCGTTTATCGTCGCCGAAGAGATTATCACCCTGAAATCCTTTCTGTTTTCAAGCGCCCGTTTGAGGAGTCCGAGGATGAAATCAATGTTAAGACTCCGCTCATGGGCCTCGTCTACCACGAGGAGGCTGTATTTGGAAAGCCATGGATCAAGTTTCATCTCCTGCAGGAGTATTCCGTCGGTCATGATCTTGATCCGTGTGCCGGGGGAGGTCCTGTCCTCGAAGCGCATCTTGTAGCCCACGAGGGCCGGGATCGCCGTTCCCGTCTGGCGGGCGATGTAGCTGCTCACCGATACCGCCGCGATGCGCCTGGGCTGGGTTACTCCGATGATTCCCCGTTCCGAGTAACCGGCTTCGTGCAGTATTAACGGAAGCTGCGTGGTCTTGCCGGAGCCGGTAGGGCTTTCCACCACCACGGCCTGGTTGTGTTCCAGCGCCCTGAGGATAAGATCCTTGTGCCTGTAGACAGGAAGATCAAAATAGTTCATGAGATAATCATAATACGCCGGGCGGGATGTGAGAAGGGAGGAATGCCGGGGAGGCGTTAAGCGGGATTATTTCTTTTCCGATAATGGACATATTACAGTATTTGTGATAAAATAAAAGACAGGTGTATGAATGTTATTAGATAAAAGTACGGGAGGGACTGGATGAGCAAACATGTATTTTTCTTCGGCGGCGGCAGGGCCGAAGGAGACGCCGGGATGAAGGATCTGCTGGGAGGCAAAGGCGCCAACCTTGCGGAGATGACAAACCTCGGCATTCCGGTTCCCCCGGGATTTACGATTTCCACGGAAGTATGCGCGGCCTATTATGAAAACAGGGGCAAATACACCGCGGGTGTCCGGGAAGAAGTGCTGGCGAATTTAAAGCGCCTTGAAAAAGTCAGGGGCAAGCGGCTCGGCGATCCCGATGATCCCCTTCTTGTGTCGGTGCGTTCGGGCGCCGCGGTCTCCATGCCGGGAATGATGGACACGATCCTCAATCTGGGAATGAACGACAGGGCGGTTCACGGACTTGCGCTGAAGACGGGGAATCCCCGCTTTGCGTGGGACGCCTATCGCCGTTTCATACAGATGTACGGCGACGTGGTCATGGGCGTGCCCGGCGACGACTTTGAAGAGGCGATAGCCGCCATAAAAAAATCAAGGGGCATAGAGCTTGATACGGATCTTGATTCGGACGATTTGGAAAAACTCGTCGGCGAATACAAGAAGATCGTCAAGCGCCACGGGGGAAAAGACTTTCCGCAGGCGCCGCTGGATCAGCTCTGGGGGGCCATAGACGCCGTTTTCGGTTCCTGGATGAACGAGAGGGCGATTAAATACCGCCGGCTCAATGAGATCGGCAGCCTCAAGGGTACGGCGGTGAATGTTCAGGCCATGGTCTTCGGCAACTTCGGCGAGGATTCGGGTACGGGCGTCTGCTTCAGCAGGGATCCGTCTACGGGCAAGAACGAATTCTACGGCGAATATTTGATGAACGCGCAGGGTGAAGACGTGGTGGCCGGCATCAGGACGCCTGAAAAGATCGCCACGCTTGCCAAACGGAATCCCGTCATCTACAAACAGCTTGTCAGCATTAAAGACAAACTGGAAAAACATTTCCGCGACATGCAGGATATGGAATTCACCGTTCAGCAGGGGGAGCTCTTTCTCCTTCAGACAAGGAACGGCAAGCGCGCGGGAGGCGCCGCCGTCAAATGCGTCGTGGACATGGTGGCGGAAAAACTCATCGACAAGAAAACCGCCATACTCCGGGTAAGCCCGTCCCATCTGGATCAGCTGCTGCACCCCATGATAGA
>JAIROE010000300.1 GCA_031257715.1 Treponema sp.
AAACGCTTTTATCATGCACCTTCATCCCGGCCGCGCGGATGAATACAAAAGGCGGCACGACGGAATATGGCCTGAACTCGGGGAGGAACTGCGCCGGGCCGGGGTGCGGAATTATTCCATTTATCTTGACCCCGTTTCCAATACGCTTTTTGCCTATCAGGAACTTGTGGATGGCGCTTCGGACGGGGAGCTTGCCGGAAAGGACATTGTGAAGAAATGGTGGCACATGATGAAGGATATCATGGATGCCAATCCCGACGAGTCTCCGGTTTCCGATCCCCTGCGCGAAGTATTTCACATGGATTAATCATGAGCATAGAAGAACTCGCCGCCCTGTCGCGGCATTACGGCTCGGATTCCGAATATGTCATAGCGGGCGGCGGCAATACTTCGTTCAAGGACGAATCGACGCTGTGGGTCAAGGGCTCAGGCGTCTCTCTGGGTGAAATAAAACCTGACGACTTTGTCAGGATGGACAGGGGAAAGCTCGCGGCAATCTGGAAGAAAGAGTACCCTCGGGATACAGCCCTGCGCGAAGCGGCCGTTCTTGCCGATATGCTTGCCGCGCGGAAAAGAGGCGAGGAAAACAAGCGGCCCAGCGTCGAGACCCTGCTGCATGATCTCCTTCCTTTTCCCTGGGTTGTCCACCTTCATCCCGCTTTGGTGAACGGCCTTGCCTGTTCGGCGGAAGGGCGCGATGCCGCCGAAAGGCTCTTCGGCCCCGTCATCTGGATAGAATCGGAAAATCCCGGCTATGTGCTTTCGATCAAGGTGAAAGAAGCGCTGGAAAATTCAGGCGGAGCCGCTTTATCCGCCCGTCCTGTTCCCGGAAACCTCGTCTTTCTGCAGAATCACGGCGTCTTTGCGGCGGCGGATACCCCGGATGGAATAAAAACGCTTTATGCCATGATAATGGATACGATAAACACCGAAATAAGGGAGCGTCCCGGTTTTGAGGATGCCGTCGACGAATACGCTTCTTCCGCCGAAGCCGGCGCGGTCCTTGCCGAATGCGCAAACGGGGAAGGCGGCGGAAAATACAGCGTCGTCTTCGCCCGGAACAGGGCGATAGCCGGCCTTGTCGCAGACAGGGACGCCTTTTCCCCTGTCGCTTCGGCCTTTACCCCTGATCACATCGTCTACGCGGGGAGCGATCCCCTCTTTGTGGAAAGCCCTTCCGGGAGTCCGGGGGAACATATACGGAAAGCCTGGAAGGATCATATTGCCAAATTCGGCCGCGCGCCAAAAATCGCCGCGCTTTCGAAAACGGGCGTTTTCGGCATTGGTGTTTCACAAAGGGCCGCGCGTCTTGCGATAGAACTTTTTACGGACGCCGTAAAAGTGGCGGTCTACACGAAATCGTTCGGCGGCCCGCGTTTTATGGAGGCGGACAAGATAGCATTTATCAACAACTGGGAAGCGGAACGCTACCGTTCCCAAAGGAGCGGATCATGAGTAAAACCGGAAGCGTTAAAAAGGCGGCGCCGCCGTCCGGCGGGAAAAGCGGCGGTGCGGAAGATCGTTTTTTGCGGACAAACAATGCCTATGAGGCCGCAAAGGAGGCATACGCCGCTTTCGGCGTGAATGCCGGGAAGGCGGTGAAGGCGGCCCTTGAGATTCCCGTTTCGATACAGTGCTGGCAGGGCGACGATGTAACGGGCTTTGAAGGGGCCGATGGAATTTCAGGCGGAGGAATACTCGCCACGGGGAATTATCCGGGGCGGGCGCGGAACGGGGACGAACTGCGGGCCGATGCCGAATTCGCCTTCTCCCTCATTCCCGGGAAAAAACGCTTCAACCTTCACATGTTCTACGCCGAACCGGAGGGGAAGAAGCGGCCGGGCCGCGACGAACTTGAGCCCGGGCATTTTGAAAAATGGATGATGTGGTCGAAAAAGAAGAAGATTCCCCTCGATTTCAATCCGTCTTTCTTTTCGCACCCCCTGGCCAACGGGGGCTATACGCTTGCGAGCGCCGATCCCGCCGTGCGAAAATTCTGGATACGCCACGGCAGGGCAAGCCGCCGTATCGCGTCTGCTTTCGGAAAGAACCAGGGAACGCCGGCTGTCAACGACATCTGGATACCGGACGGTTCCAAGGATATGCCGGCGGACCGTCTTTCGCCCAGGAAACGGCTCCGCGACGCCCTTGACGAGATCCTTGCCGATTCTTTTCCCGAAAAAACCATTACCGACGCCGTTGAATGCAAGCTCTTCGGCCTTGGGAGCGAAGCCTATGTGGCGGGTTCCCATGAATTTTACATGGGCTACGCCGCAAGGAAAAAGATCAAGCTTTGTCTTGATACCGGCCATTTCCATCCCACGGAAACCATAGCCGACAAGATCTCCGCCATGCTTCTCTTTGTTCCCGGCCTTCTCATACATTTCAGCCGCGGCCTCAGGTGGGATTCCGATCATGTGGCGATCTTTTCGGACGAAATGCGGGATGCGTGCAGGGAGGCGCGCCGGTCGGGCGCTCTTGACCGTATAGATTTTTCCCTTGATTATTTTGACGCTTCGATTAACCGCATCGCCGCGTGGATCATCGGCGCCAGGAGCCTCCGCAAGGCCCTGCTTGAAGCGCTGCTTGAACCGACCCCCCTTCTTGTGGATGCGGAAAAAAAGGGAAAGAACCACCTCCGGCTTGCCCTCATGGAGGAACTCAAAACCCTGCCCTTCGGCGCGGTCTGGGACAAACTCTGCCTTGAGGGAGGCGTCCCCGCGGGTGCGGACTGGCTTGGCATTGTTGACGGCTACGAGGAATCGGTCCTCCTGAAACGGAAATAGCGAATCGCGAATGTCAACGGAAGAGGTTTTCTCCGCGCCAGGCGGAGGGATTTCCCGGGCCTACCCACTTGTTGAGCGCGAAGCCCTGTTTGAGGCTTCCCGTGATGAATTTTTTCGCAAGCGCCGTTGCGTCCAGGGGTGAAAGTCCCCGCGCAAGGCCCGCGGCAATGGCCGCCGATGTTGTACAGCCCGCGCCATGAGTCCATGTTGTTTTGACAAGTTCGCCTTCAAGCGTCTGGAAATTTTTTCCGTCGTAAAGAAGATCGACGGCGGCAGAACCGTTTTTGAGTTTGGCGCCGCCCTTGATAAAAACATTGCGGGCGCCCTTTCCGGCGATAATTTTTGCCGCTTCCTTCATCCCTTCAAGATTGGAAATTTCCGCAAGCCCGGAAAGCTGTTCGGCCTCAAAAAGATTCGGCGTCGCAACTTCGGCAAGGGGAAGGAGCTTTTCGGCAAGGACCGAGTTGAGCTCGGGGTTGAGCGCCTGTCCCGCTCCCTTGCAGACCATGACGGGATCTAGCACATAATTTTTGATCCCGCATTTTCTGATATATTCCGCGGCCAGTTCCACCGCGTGAAAAGTTCCCAGCATGCCCGATTTTGCGGCCGCGGCTCCCACTCCCCTGAAGACCGTTTCCATCTGGGCGCGCAGGGCCGCTTCCTCCACGGGAAATACCTTGTGGGCCCAGTTGTTGCCGGGGTCCATGGTCGCTATGACGGTAACGGCCGCCATCCCGTAGAGTCCGTACTCCTCAAACGTCTTGAGATCCGCCTCAAGGCCCGCCCCGCCCGAAGCGTCCGAACCTGCGATTGTGGCGATTTTAATCACTTCCTGTCCCTCCTGTGATGACACAAAAACTCACGTAAAAAATATCCTCCAATGAGGCTGCTCCA
>JAIROE010000320.1 GCA_031257715.1 Treponema sp.
CAGGGAAACGCTGGAGATACGCTTCAAGGGAAAGAACATCGCCGATGTTCTTGACATGACCATTGAGGAGGCGGCGGACTTTTTCGAGTACATTCCCCATGTGGCCCGCAAGATGGACACCCTCCTTTCGGTGGGCCTGGGCTATGTTAAACTGGGTCAGTCGGCCTTGACCCTTTCGGGCGGCGAGGCCCAGCGCGAGAAGCTTGCGCTGGAACTTTCCAAGCGGTCAACGGGAAAGACTTTCTATATTCTGGATGAGCCTACCACAGGCCTGCACTTCGCCGATGTCAAGCAGCTCATGGAGTTGATCCAGCGCCTTGTGGATCAGGGGAATACGGTGGTGATGATAGAGCACAACCTCGACGTGCTCCTGCAGGCGGATCATCTCATCGATCTGGGGCCCGAAGGGGGCGACAGGGGGGGGGAAATCATCGTGACGGGAACCCCCGAAGAAGTCGCCACGCATCCTTCCTCCCATACGGGCGTGTATCTGAAGAATCTTCTGGACAGGAGGTCCGGAAGATCGGGAACGCCGGGCCGCGCCGGGAACGGGGCGGCCCGCAAGCGGTCACGCTTTACAGGGACATGAAAAAGAAACGCGGACGGCGCAGGCGTACGCCTGGGCGTACGCTTTTTAAGCGCAGGCTTCTTTTAATTCTCCTCCTTGCCGTCCGTGTTTTTCCTCTTTCCGCACAGGAGGACACGGACATCACCGCCGCCGGAAACGCCGCCGGGGAGGAAACCGAAACTCCGCCCGCGGATCCCGATTCCTCCGTTCATGAGCTTGACATCAGGACATCCACCCTTACCGAGCTTGCCTCCTGGTGCCGGACACTGGGACTTTCCGACGCGGGGAGCAGGGAAGAGCTGGCGCGGCGGCTGCGGGACTATTACGCTCTGCAAACCCCGGAGGGACAGGTTTCACAGCCGGGAAGGCGGGTAATAACCATTGAGTCGGCGCAGGTATCGGAATATTTTACGCTTGAGGCGGTGGATGAAGAATACGCGCGGCTGCGGGGAAATGTCGTGGTGAGCCTCAAGGAAGGAAACGCCGTACACCGGATTACCGCCCGGGAGATCCTTTACAACCGGACCAGAAACATCATGAATGCCTCAGGCGGGGTTGAATATGTGCGGGAGCAGGAAGATACCATCGAAACCTTTAAGGGAGAATCGATCACGGTCAATCTTGACGACTGGGCCGGCGTCTTTCTTGCGGGTTTTTCGGAACGTTCCGACAAAGATGACGATACGGCCTACCGTTTTTCGGGAACCGTCATTTCCCGTACCGGCGAAGATGTGACGGTGCTTACCGGCGCTGAAATAAGCAATGCGAAAAACCCCGATTCACTGTGGTCCCTCAAGGCCTCCAAACTGTGGCTGCTTCCCGGTTCCGATTTTGCCCTTTTCAACGCGGTGCTCAAGGTAGGCGAAATTCCCGTACTGTATATCCCTTTTCTCCATATTCCGGCCGACGAGGTGATTTTTCATCCCGTGCTGGGCTACCGTTCCCGTGAAGGGAGCTTTCTTCAGACCACCACCTACATTTTGGGAAGGCCCAAGGCGTCTTCTTCCACGGAAAGTTCCGTCTCAAGGATATTCGGGGGCGGCGGGGAATCGGAAAAGAGGCGGGAAGGGATCTTCCTTCGCAGTACCGGAAAGAAAGTCGTCGATACCGGGGAGCCCACCCTTAAAACCATTTTTGATCTGTACACGAAACTCGGCGTTTACCTGGGAACGGATCTGACCATTCCGGCCGACGGGAATATGGGACTGCTGGATATTTCGGCGGGTCTGGGATTCAGCCGTACCCTTATGCAGGTGGATGGCGGCGGCTATTCTCCCTTTGCCCCCGCGTATAACGGACAAAGCGACTGGAACCGATCCCGCTTTATTTCCTGGGATGTGCCCTTCCGTTACCGTTTCAAGGCGTCCGGATCGTTTTCCGGGGAAACCGGATCGTTTTCCTGGGTGCTGCCCTATTATTCCGATCCCTACACGGACCGGGATTTTCTGGAACGATCCGAAGAGATGGACTGGATGCACATCGTGCAGGAAGGGGCTTCCATCATGGATACGGAAACCGCCGAAACGGAAATCCAGAATTTTGAATGGCGCATTTCAGGATCGCTTAATCCGCAGTTTCCCGGCCTTGCCCCCTACATTTCAAGTTTCGCCGTATCGGGGCTTTCCAGCTCAATCGCCTTCAGGACGCGGGAAGTGAGCACGTCAAACCCCTCCTACCGGGCCGATTCTCCATCCAACAAGTTTTTCTTTCCCGACAAGTTCACCATCTATTCAATAAATACCTCCGTCGCCGGAACGCCTTTTTCCTGGAGCGCTTCCGGGGTAAACACCGGGGAAGATACCCCCCCGGAGGATGATCCGGGCCTGCCGTTTCCCGGAAATCCCATTGCCCCCTGGCCTCTCATTGAAGATGACGAACAGAAAGATGACGCGGCCGGGGAGCTCGCGCCCCCCGCGCTTGCCCAGCGTTTCGATATTCCCCTTTCAGGCGGCCCCCGTTTTTCCGTTGATTACCGGTTTAACCCTTCCTCCGCGTCGGAACTCCAGTGGCGCTCGGCGGAAGCGGGAACCTATACCAAATGGCAGAAGGCGGGCGATATCAACTGGGGTGAAATTTCCTCGGTGATGTCCATATTCAGGGGAGAGGGGAGCCTGGGCTTTACCCTGGATCATACCGGCGGCGGTGCGTATACTACCACGGTAAGCTTCGGCGGAACGGCCGCCTGGCAGGATTTTGTCTTTCTCAATACCGGCGCCGAGGAATTCTCGACATCGGGGACCACCGATTCCGCAAAGGTACTGGCAGCCAGGGAGCGCAACTACAGCTCCACCTACTTCACCACATACTTCGATTATTCCACCAAACTGCGGCCCTTTTACCAAAGCAGCGTCTGGGGGGATACCAGCCTGACTTACGGCGCCCGGGGGCTTATGGCGCGGAACGAATTTGCCGCCGGCAGCGGCAAGGATCCCCAATGGAAGATGGTATACGGCGCGTGGGACAGGGAGAAGCTTGAATTCCACCGGATTACCGCGGACATTACCGCCCGGATCATGGACCAGGCCCAGACCTTTGTTTTCAGCGCGGATCTTCCCCCCGAGGAGATCATCCTTTCGGGAAACGCCACCGCCAGGGCGTGGATCTCGGAAACCAATGCCAACATGAAGCTCTTTCCCGAAGGCCGGGTCGAAACGAACGACAAGCGGTATCTGGATTTTCTGTACAGCACCGAAACCCTCCGTTTCGGGAAAGACGGAAGCCTCCAGCAGTACATGATCTACGATCCCCATAAAAAATTCTTTACCACCCTGACGACGACCTTTGCCTTTGCGGGCCTGTCCGCGTCTTTTACCGCCGCCCGCATGATGCCCTACCGCCTTGAAACCAGCCCCGTAGGCTGGGTTACCCACGGGACGGAGGGCCTTTATCCCCGTGATTTTACGCTGGGCTATGTCAAATCCGCCGGGCCGAAGAAATTTTGGGATGAAAGGCTGTCCCTTTCCTTTAATATCAATACGAACCTTAGTATCGATCTTCAGCGTTTCACCTATTCCCGGTTCAGGTTCACCGTAGGCTTTACCGTGGACATCGCCAATTTTCTTGACGTCACCCTTTCGGCCAATTCGGAAAACGGCCTCATATACCGTTATCTTCAGGGCATCCCCTATTTCAGGCTTCCTGACGGTTTTGAGGTTGTCGGGGAAAAAAACCCGTTTGTGGATCTTGTCAATTCCTTCCGCTTTGACGATCCGGTAAAACGGGCAAGTTCCGGTTTCAAGCTCAAGTCCTTTACCCTGACTGCCGTGCACCATCTGGGGGACTGGAACGCCAAACTGGGCCTTACCCTTTCACCGTACCTTCCCACAGGCGGTACAAAGTACGTCTTTAACAACGAGATTTCCTTTGTCGTCCAGTGGGTGCCCATCAAGGAGATCAAGACCGACATAAGCGTCAACAAGGAAGAATGGGCCTTCAGGTAGGCGGCTAAACCCCGAAGGGGTTTAGCTGGGGAGTTTCGGCGGAGCCGAAACTCCAGGCGGGCTCCGGGCAGGGGTTTGGCCGGGGAGTGCAGGCGGGGATGAAACTCCAGGCGGGCTCCGGGCAGGGGTTTGGCCGGGGAGCGCAGGCGGGGATGAAACTCCAGGCGGATATTGGCGAATTGGCACTTGTCAAAAACCCGCCGCAGGGTGTACACTGACTTTGTTATAGTAAGGAGGATGATGATGAAAGCCGCCGTTCCGTCCTGCAAGCCGCGCGGCATAACGCGGCCTGCACTAACCGTTTTTGCGGGGGGGGGGCGGGGGGGGGGGGCGGGGGGGGCGGGGTGGGGGGGGGTTGGGGGGGGGGTGGGG
>JAIROE010000066.1 GCA_031257715.1 Treponema sp.
CATCAGGAACTGGAACACATCTGCCTTGACCGGCAGACTTATGCGTTCAAGCAGCAGGCGGCCCTTAAAATGGGCGAATTGATTTACGCCGGCCTGTGGTTCACCCCGCTGCGGGAAGCGCTTTCCGCCTTTGCCGACACCACCCAGAAGACTGTCACCGGCACGGTGAAGGTAAAACTCTACAAGGGTTCCATCAGTTCCGCGGGGGCGTCTTCTCCCAATTCGCTGTACAACGCCGGTATCGCAAGCTTTACCACCGGTGAGCTCTACGACCACGCCGACGCGAAAGGCTTTATCCGCCTTTACGGACTGCCCGTGCTGGTCCGGGCCATGATGGAACACGGAAAGAAAGGCAAGACCATAAAACTCCCCGCCGCTTCTCTTTCGGCAAAAAAGCGGGGCAGGGGATAGTTCCGGAAAGGACGGGGGCTCGCATGAAAGACAAAAAAGAGGAAAGGCCCGTCCTCTGGGCCGGCAGGCTTGCGGAAAAGCCGTCCGCCGGGGCCTTTGCCTTTGAGGCTTCCCTTGATGTTGACGGGCGGCTCGCGCAGGATGACATACGGGGGAGCCGGGCCCATGCGGCAATGCTGGGAAAGCAGGGGATCATCCCCCCGGAGACGGCCGCCGCGCTGGACGGGGAACTTGAACGCATCGCGGGCGAATTTGAAACGGGCGCCCTTGCCGCGGAGGGGGATGCCGAGGACATACACTCATTAATCGAGGGGCTTCTTACCGGGCGGCTGGGGGATGCGGGCCGTATGCTGCACGCGGGCCGCAGCAGGAACGATCAGGTTGTCCTTGATTTGAGGCTCTACCTCAAACGGACCATTCCCGAAATCCGCGCCGGTATAGAAGAAGCCGTCCTCGGGCTTCTTGCCGTTGCGGAGGAACACGCCGAAAGCGTTATGCCCGGCTACACCCACCTTCAGCGGGCGCAGCCCGTGACGCTGGGGCATCACCTGTGCGCCTGGGCTGCGGGTCTTGTCCGCGACGGCGGCCGTTTCGCCTCGGCGCTGGCCCGGCTTGATGAGTGCCCTCTGGGTTCCGGGGCTCTTGCCGGTTCGGGCCTTCCCCTGGACCGGGAGGCCGTTGCGCGCGGCCTGGGCTTTGCCCGGCCCTGCCTCAATTCCATGGACGCTGTGGCCGACAGGGACTTTGTCCTTGAAACCGCCTCGGCTTCCGCAATCACCATGATACACCTTTCCCGTTTCTGCGAGGATCTTGTCATCTGGGCCAGCGGGGAATTCGGCTTCATCGAACTGGCGGAATCCTGGAGCACCGGTTCTTCCATCATGCCCCAGAAGAAAAACCCCGATTTTGCCGAGCTCATCCGGGGCAGGGCGGGAAGAACCACGGGCAGCCTTGTTACGCTGTTTACCCTCCTTAAAGGCCTTCCCTATGCTTACGACAGGGATCTTCAGGAAGACAAGGAGGCGCTCTTTGACAGCCTCGACACGCTGCGCTCGTGCCTTGCCATATTCAGCGGGATGATGGCCGCCGCATCGTTTAATACCGGAAGGATGGAAGCGGCCTGCGTTGGCGGTTTTCTCGAAGCCACCGACGCGGCGGAGTACCTCGTCCGGAAGGGCATGCCCTTCCGCAGGGCTCACGAGACTGTGGCCCTGACAGTCCGGGACTGCATCGATGCGGGGCGGCGGAGCATTGGCGAACAGCCCCTGGGGGAACTGAAAAAACGGTCGGAACTTTTTGAGGAAGACATTTACGCCGCCCTGACGCCTGCCGCCTGCGTGGCGGCCCGGAGCCTTCCCGGCGGTCCTTCACCAGGGGAAGTAAGACGGCAGATACAGGTGATGAGGGAAACGCTGAAAAATTCCCCGCGGCCCTGAAATTTCAAATGTCCTCGTGGAGCAGGTACTTCCTGAGCTGGCGGTACAATTCATCCACATCGATGGGCTTGCCCAGATGCGCGTTCATTCCGGCGGCAAGGCACCGCTCTATGTCTTCTTTAAAGACATTGGCGGTCATGGCGACAATCGGCGTTTGCAAACCGGGCGCCTGTGCGCCTGAAGCGGCGTTTAATTCCCTTTCAAGCGCCCGTATGCGCCGCGTTGCCTCGTATCCGTCCATTTCGGGCATGTGGATGTCCATGAAAATAATGCCGTAGCCACGGGGATCTTTTCTGAATTTTTCCACCGCTTCGGTTCCGTTTTCCGCATAGTCTATGCCGGCTCCCGACTCTTCCAGAAGGGAGTTGACGATTTCCCGGTTTATCTCCACATCTTCGGCAAGGAGCAGGCGTTTTCCGGCAAAGATGTTTTTTCTTGCGCCGCGCCTGCCTGCCACCGAAGGGTGATTCCTGATGCAGTTGTTGATGCAGTCGGTCAGCGCCGAAGGAAAGAGCGGCTTCGGCACATAACCGTCCACCCCGGCTTCTTTCGCATCTTTTTCCATCGCGTCCCATTCGGAAGCGGAGATCATGATCACGATTATGTTCGGGCCGATATTCTTCTTTATCAATCTGGTAACTTCTATGCCATTCATCTCCGGCATGCGCCAGTCGATAAAGGCAATAGTAAAGGGGATCTCCTGCTGTTCGATGATTCGCAGTGCCTCGGCGCCGCTCGCCGCGAGAGCGCAGTCAATGTGCATCTCCGCCGCGTATGCCTTGAAATATTCCAGGACTTCCCATGAATCGTCAACCACGAGGATGCGGAGATTTCCCCAGTTTTCTTTTACGGCCTCTTCCGCCTTTCCCTGTCCGACGGTTACCTCAAAACTGAAATCCGATCCCTTTCCCGGTTCGGATTCGATGTGGATACTGCCTCCCATGAGTTCCACGATGTTTTTTGAAATGGCAAGCCCCAGTCCCGTCCCGCCGAATTTTCTGGCAATGGTTCCGTCGGCCTGTTCAAAAAGGGTAAAGAGTTTCCCTGTTTGTTCTTTTGTAATGCCTATGCCCGAGTCGATGATGTGAAAGCCAAGTATACAAAGAGCGCCCCTCTCCACACCGCGCGCGCCGCCGCTTTCTTCCCCGTTCTTTCCGCCGCCCGCCGCATCCGTTTGGGGATCGGGTCTCCTTTCAATCGCAAGGGTGATGGTTCCCCCCTCGGGGGTAAATTTGGCGGCGTTGGAAAGGAGGTTGGTGAGGACCTGTGCGAGCCGCTGTTCGTCGGCAATGATGCGGCCGGGAACGCAGGGATCAACCTTCACAATGAAATTCTGCTTTTTCTCGTCGATGCGGAATTCCATCATGTCCGTCACTTTTTTAAGCATCTTTTCAAAATCGAATTCCGAATCGGTAAGCTCGAATTTGCCGGACTCTATCTTCGACATGTCGAGTATGTCATTGATCACTCCCAGAAGGTGTATCGATGCGTCGTTGATCTTGGAAAGGCAGTACTCCATCTTTTCCCTGTTGCCGGATGTCCGCGCAATAGTCGTCATGCCGATGATGGCGTTCATGGGGGTCCGCATTTCGTGGCTCATGCGGGAAAGGAAGTTGCTTTTGGCCAGGTTGGACTGTTCCGCCATTTCCTTCGCGGCACGCAGCTGTTCTTCGGCGTCGGATCTGATGACAAGCCCGGTAACGGCGTTGGCGACGAGCTTGAGGAGTTGTATGTCGCTTTCGCTCCATGTTCTGGGAGCCCTGCAGTCATTCGCCGCCAGAATCCCCCAGAGGGAGCCGTAGACGTTGATGGGAACATAGACAAAAGCTCTTATCCGCAGGGGGCTGTAAATACCGGCAAGCTTCCTGTCCCCGTTAACATCGTCGCAGGTAAAGTAGACATCCCCCCGGATTACGAAGGTATCGTACACCACGTCGCCCGCGGCAAAGGGGTAGACTTTTGTCGTCATGGGCGCGGTTCCGTGCCGGGTATTGCACCATTCGTATTCGTACCGCAAAAGGCCTTTTTCCGTGTCAACCCGGCCGATGACGGTTCTGCTTACGTTCATCTGCATGCCCAGCATTGTGAGGGCGTTATGTATCAGGGTGCCCATGTCGTCCGAAGAGACAAAACTCCGGGAGATGGCGGTCATGAGCTGCTGCCTGAGGAGCCGGTCCTTGAGGGATTCGGATTCCCGGTTTTCAGGGAGGTTCCGGTAATGCCGCCGTATGAGGACAAAAAACGCCGCCAGAATAACGAGATCAACGGCGGCAGTCAGAAGGATGATAAAGGCAAGATGCCCCATAATTCTAGTGTACCCCAAAATGTGCTTGTTGTATATGTTTTTCCACAGGTATTCCGCCCCATCGCACTCATCGCAAATTCCCATGACATGCGGGGCCTTTTGGATTATAATAGAGCCGATGAAAAGAAGTTCGGGTATGATACGGGATCTGCTCTATTCACTGGGGATTTTTGCCCGTACCCTCAAGGGGATTGGCGCCTTTTTTCTCAGGGGACAGGCGGCCCGCCGTCCCCTTGTTCTCCAGATCCTTTTTACCTTTGTGCAGGCCTTGGGCCTTTCCAGTCTCCTTGCCTTGGGCATAGGCGCGGTGGTCAATGTAATAGGCATTCCCGCCCTGTCCCGTATTTCCCGGGAACATCTCATCTATCCCCTGTTGATCCTGATCATTACCCGGGAGATGGGGCCCCTTCTTACCGCCTTTATCATCAGCGCCCGTTCGGCCACGGCCATAGCGACGGAGATTGCCGGCATGGTGATATCCCACGAGGTCGAAGCGTACCTTTCCATCGGCATAGACCCCATAGAGTACCTGGCGGTTCCCCGTTTTCTGGGGGTTATCATTTCGACGTTTCTCCTCAATATTTACTTTTCCATTTTCGGCCTGGCCGGGTCCTTCGCTGTGGCCCAGCTTTTTTCCAACCTGCCGGCGAACGTGTACTTCGGGAATCTCCTGCGGAGCCTCACCGTTCAGGATATTTTTATTTCCGTCGTCAAGAGCATCGTCTTCGGGATGATAATATCAATAACGGCGATCATCCACGGCTTTGCGGTTATCCAGTCCAGTACGGAAATTCCCATCGCGGGGCTCAAAGCGGTGGGTTCCTCCTTTGGCCTGTGCATAGCGGTGGATATACTCCTTTCCGCCATGTATTATATGGTGATAGGATTAAGGCTGTGGACGGCATCATAGAGATGGAAAAAGTAACTTTTTTTGCCCAGAACAGGCGGGTAGTAAGGGACTTTTCCCATCGGTTTGAAGAAGGAAAGGCCACGGTTCTTGTGGGTCCTTCCGGATGCGGCAAGAGTACCGTCCTCAAGCTTTCTTCGGGGCTTATGGTGCCGACACGGGGGGAGGTGCGCTTTCGCGGGAAGAATATTTCCGCGATGAACCGGAAAGAAAACCTTGAGTTCAGGCGGGAAGGGGCTGTGGTGTTTCAGGATTCCGCCCTCTGGGCCAATCAGAGCCTCTATCAGATTCTGGAGCTTCCCCTCCGCATTCATTTTCCCGGCATGACAAGGGTGGAGCGTGAGCGCCGCATCGAAGAGGTGGCGGCCGAGGTAGGCTACAGGAAGGAGCTTTCCATACGGCCGTCGCTGCTTTCCATGGGAGAGCAGAAACTCATCGCCTTTGCCAGGGCGATGCTCTGCCGTCCCACATTGCTTTTTCTTGATGAATGGACGGAATCCCTGGATGACCGCGCCGCCAAGCGGCTTGTCGCCATTGTGCGGAAGAAAAAGGAAGCGGGGGCCACCATTATATTTGTCAGCCATAACATCAGGCTCATGGTGGATCTGGCGGATTATTTTCTCATGATCCTGGGAGGCCAGCTGTTTCTCAAACTGACGAAGGAGCAGATTGAAGGAGATGAAGATTTGATGCGCTACATTGAAAGAGGAATCAACGCATGAAATTTACGGTCCGTTTCGCCGATCAGGTAGTCGGAGTCTTTATCATAGTGGCTCTGGCGGTTTTGATCTTTGTTATTTTTATGCTGGGAAAAAGCCAGCGCTGGTTTTCCAGGGATTATTATTTCAAGACCTATTTCCCCTCGGCCTCGGGTCTCAGTGACAATATGCCTGTTCAGTACAAGGGCTTTACCATAGGGCATGTAAAGTCTTTCGATCTTGCCGAAGACGACCGGGTAGAAGTGCGGTTTTATATTTTCGACACATATTATTCCCGTGTGCGCGAGGGTTCCCTTGTTGAGATCATGGTAAGCCCGATAGGGCTGGGAAACCAGTTTTTGTTTCATCCCGGCCTTGGCAGCAGCCAGGTGGAGGAGGGGGCGCTGATCCCGTCGGTCAATTCTTCGGAAGGAAAGGCGATACGGGCGCAGGGCATGGGCCAGGTTCCCGTTCATGACGACAGCATCTCTCTTATCCTGAGCCGCCTCAGCACCACCCTTGACAGCGCCAACACCGCGCTGGTGAATGTCTCGACCCTGACTGCCCAGGTGTCGGACGCCCTTGAGGGAAGCGAGGAAACCGCTGTGGGCCGCATCGTGGGGAATACCGAGCGTTCAATCGCCGGCATTGAATCCATGACGGAGGATCTGCCGGCAATAGTCGACGAATCCCTTTCGTCCGTTCTGGAACAGATAAGACCCATTATCGCCAATCTGGACGAACTTTCCGCAAAGCTCAACGACCCGGACGGAAGCATCTCGCTCCTCCTCAGATCCGATGGAGATGTGTACACCAATATTGTCTCTACGCTGAATGCGGTAAGCGGAACCATGCGCAATCTTGAAAAAACAAGTGCGTTCCTTCCCGCCCAGCTTCCCCAGATTGCCGTCATTATTTCCGATTTCAGGAACGTCCTTAAGAACGCGGAGGACGTGCTTACGGCCCTGAGCAATAATCCCCTGCTTAGAAACGGCATACCCGAACGGCTGGAAACGAGGTCGGGCGGAACGAGCCCAAGGGATATTCCCTTTTAGGAAACGGAGATGACAATGAGGATGCGCAAAAATTTTTTTGTTTTTGTCCCCGCGCTGTTTGTCCTGTACGGGTGTTCTACCGTGCCCGAACGGCCGCTTGAAATAAACAACATCAGAAACATGGCGGAATCGCAGCTGGATCTTGCCAACAGGGAAATAGATCAGGGGAATTACGAAGGCGCGCTGGAACTGCTTGACGAGGCGCGCAGGATCGCCGTAAGTTCCGACAGTCCTTCCCTGCGCATACGCACAAATCTTTCGCTGGGGAATGTGCACTTTTACCAGGGTAATGTCCGGGAGGCCTTCAGGCTCTGGCTCACGGCATTGACTGAAGCCGAGCAGGAAGGCAGCGTGGAACTGGCCGCGGTATGCCGCCTGCATATTGATCGCGGAAGGCTCTTCAGGGCCGCCGCCGCCGGAATCGCGGCTCTTCTTCCCGAAAACCGCCCGGCCGCCGCTGCCGAGTCCGCCGCGGCCACCGAGACCGAGGCTGCCGATGCCGCCGAAAGGGGACGCCGGAACAACAGGAGACGGCGGCGGAATCCCGTAGAGAACGTCTCCGTTGCGCAGTCCGTAAGGGACAACGCCGTCATGGAGATAGCCGTCATAAACGACCGGCAGTATACCGCCTTTGGATGGACTGT
>JAIROE010000055.1 GCA_031257715.1 Treponema sp.
AGGAAATTTATTGTACTGGCCGGGGCCATACCCCGATCCAAAAGGCGGCTTACAACATTTTCGGTGGTGGTAAATTTTCCGGAGCAAGCTCCGGGGTATGGACCCCGGCTTCCAATCAACACGCTGCCCTGAACCGCCCGCTTGAATTTTATGCCGTTTTCGTACAAAAAGAATGCGGGAGGCGACCGGACGTTTTTGCCCGCGTAATTTCACCATGATCAAATTTCTTCATACTGCGGATCTTCATCTGGGAAAGGTGTTTCATGAACAGTCCCTCATCGAAGATCAGGAGTACATGCTCGCCGGCCTTGCGGAGATCCTCAGGGACGAATCCTACGCGGCCCTCGTCATGGCGGGGGACGTGTACGACCGTTCCGTTCCCTCTCCCGAAGCCGTGGAACTTTTCGGATCGTTCCTCGTCAAACTCAAGCGGCTGCGGCCCGGAATCGAAATCCTTGTCATCCCCGGAAACCACGATTCCCCGGTGCGGCTTGGATTCGGGCGGGAGCTTTTCGCGGGCCTGGGGATACATCTTGCCGCCGCGCCCCAAGACGCGGAAAGGCCCGTTGTTGTTTCAGGCGGCGGCGAAAGCTGCGCCTTCTTCCTCCTCCCCTTCTCAAGCCAGGCCCGCTTTGCCGCCGCGGCCGCAACCCGTCTTGAGGAAGCCCGCCGCCTGTGCGCCGCGTCGGGAACGGCGTATTCCGTCGTCGCGGCCCATCTTTTTGCCGCCGGCGGAAGCGAGGCGGGATCTGAACGGATGTTTCTGGGCGACGCCGAACGGATCGACATGGGCCTCTTTGCCGGTTTTGATTACGCCGCGCTGGGGCACCTGCACCGTTTTCAGCGGGCAGGAAAAAACGGCTGGTATTCGGGGAGCCCTCTGGCCTATTCCTTTGGAGAGGCGGGAAACGAAAAATATTTTCTTTCCGTTACGCTGGGAGGCGCGGCGGCCGGAACAGGGGAGAAGGTGCGGGTAGAGCCCATCCCCGTAAGGCCCCTGCGAAGGCTCGTCCGCCTCCGTGGGCCCTTCAAACGCTTTTTAACGCCCTCCCCGGATGACGGCGAACTCATGGACGTAAAAAACGATTATCTTGAAATTACCCTGGACGAGCGGCGCTTTGCCGAAAACGCCCTTGCCCTGCTGCGGAAAAATTTCCCCTTTCTCCTTTCGATTAATCAGGAAGAGGCCTTTGCCGTTCTTGAAAAAACGCTCCGCGTTCCCGGAACGGCCTTTCAGGGCGGGCGGAAAGATCTTGCCGGCAATTTTGAGGATTTTCTCCGCTTCCTTTACGGCGGCGTGGACAGTTCAAAGGCGGCCCTCTTCCGGGAACTGGAGAGGGAGCCCGGCGGGGAAGAACAGTGAAGCCCGAATTGCTGCGCATGGAAAATTTCGGTCCTTTTGCCGGAAAGGCGGAACTGGATTTTTCCCGGCTGGAAGACATATTCCTTATCACCGGCAAGACAGGATCGGGCAAAACATCGATCTTCGACGCCGTCTGCTTTGCACTCTACGGCAGGGTGCCCGGCGGCCGCAACGATCACCTGCCGCGCCTTAAAAGCGATCACGCTTCTTTCGGTGACGACTGCCTTGTTTCCCTGGAATTTTCCGCAGGGGGAAGGCGGTGGCTCGTCGAACGGCGGGTGCGGGGCGGGGAAAAATCCTCATCAGGGAAAAGAGACGGTGGGGAAAGCACGGTATTGTGGGAACTGGACAGCGGGGAAAAAATAAATCCTGTTACAAAAAAGACCGACGCGGACAGGCGGATCAGGGAGCTCATACGGCTTGAGGCGGGAGAATTTTTCAGGATCGTCCTGCTTCCCCAAGGCGAATTCGCCGAGTTTCTCAGGCAAAACACCAGCGACAGGCAGAAGATCCTGGGGAAGCTGTTCCCCGTGGAAGACGCCGTGCGGATACGGGATCTTGCCTGGGAAAAATCAAAGGAAGCGGACGCGGAGGCAAAAGAGGCCGGCCGCGCGCTGCGGGAAATACGTGAGCGTTTTCCGGGAAGCTTTGAAGAAGCAAAGAAAGGGGCGGAAGCGGCGTACCAAAAGGCCGCGGAAAAAATTCTGCTGCTCCGGGAAAAGACCGAAAAACTCCGGGGCTTTCTGCGGCTCCTGGGGGAAGCGGACGACGCGAAAGACAGCGCGGCGGAGGCGGCGGAAGAGGCGCGGCGCATCGAAGGAGAGGCGGAATCAGCCGGGGAAAAGGAAAGGCGCGTTTCGCTTTCCCGCGCCGCCCGGCCCCTCGAAAAATTCCTCGTTGCCGAAGAAGAAAAACGCGCCGCTTCGCAGGCCGCCGTCCGGGCGCGGGAGCTTGCGCTTGTCCGAAGGAAAACGGCGGAAGAAGATTTGAGGAAAGCGGAAGCGGCCATGGAAAAAACCGCGTTCCTTGAACAGAAGGCGCGGACGCTCAGGGAATACCGGCCCGGACTGAAAGAGGCCGAAAAAGAAGAAAAAAAATCGGCGGCGTTACGGGAAGATCTTGTAAACTGCGCTGAGGCCGCAAAGGAGCTTGACGAAAAAAAGTCCATCCTTGCGGAAGAACTTGCCTCCGGGGAAAATGAGCTTGAAGAACTGGAAAAGACCGCTTCGGGAGGCCCGGCGCTTGACGAACAGTTTACACAGGCGCGCGGGCGAAAAGACGAGCTTCGGGATCTCCTTGCCCTTTCCCTTGAATACGAAGAAGTCTTCCGCAAAAAAAACGGGAAGCGGGAACTGGCCGTTCTTCTTGAAGGCAAAAAGAGTGATCTTGAAAAGCGGACCGCCGTCCTTGTGGATGGGCTGGACAGACTCCGCGCCGAAAAAAACGCCCATGAAAAGGCGGCAGCGGCCTTTGTTCTTGGGCAGGATCTCAAACCCGGCGCGCCCTGTCCCGTCTGCGGTTCCACCGAACATCCCCATCCGGCGCTTCCCCTTTCGCCCTTCAGTTTTGACGAAAGGATAGAAGCCCTTGAACATTCCCTGCGGGAGGCCGAACGTGAAAGGGCGGAAACCGGGGCGGAACTCGGTTCGTCATTATCGGCGCTTGAGGATCTCCGGCGGACGGAAGAAGGGCTTGCCGAAAAAATTGCGGGAAGCGGATCAAATCCCCTTCCTCCATCGTTTTCCATAAGGGAACGTCTCAAAAAAGAGACGGACACGCTGGACAAACTTGGCCCTCTCCTTAAAAAAACAAGAAGCGCCGAAGTCAGGATGAAAACGCTTTACCGGGAACTGAATGAAAAAAAATCCGCGATGACGGAAATCGAAAAGAAGGCCGCGGAATTTTCGGAAAGGCGAAAAAATCTTTCCGCGCTCATCGAAGAAGCGGAACGGAAAAGGAAGGCCGTCCTTGCGTCCGCGGCGGACGCTCGGGACGCGGAAAGCGGAACGGCCCGGCCTCCCTTTGCCGGAGCGGCGGAAGCGCTCGCCTGGCTTGACGCGCTCCTCCCCGAAACCGAAACGGAGATACAGGTTCTCCGCGAGACACGTGAAAAGATGGGCCGCGAACTTGCCGCCGCCTCGGCGGAAGAAGAGGCCGCGCAAAAAAACATGAACGAATGCGGGGAGCGTCTCCGCGCGGCCGAAGCGGAGCTTCTTGGGGAACTTTCCGCATCGCCTTTTTCGGAGGGGGGAAGGGAAGCCCTCGCGGCCGCCCTCCTTGATCCCGAAAGCGAGGAGTCGCTTGACGGGGAAGTAAGGAAATGGCGCGAGGCGAAGGCCGGCGCCGCGTCCCGGGCGGCGGTTCTTGAAAAGCGGCGGGAGGCGTTACAGGAAGAAATCGGGCGGGTATCCGGGCCCGGCAAGGATTTTCCCTTTCCGGAGGCGGAGGCGAAAGAGAGACTGGCGGCCCTTGAGGGTGAGCGGAAAGAAGCCGAGGCGGAACGGGACAGGACATACGGGGAGCTTGCCGGCATAGAGAGCGCCATTGCATCCGGCATTGAAATGGAAAAACGATACGAGACCCTCGCGGCGAAAGCCCGGAATCTGGGCGGCATTGCCGATGATCTTAGGGGAAACAATCCCGCGAAAATCAGTTTTGATTCCTGGCTCCTTGGCCGCAATCTCATGGAAGTGGCCGCCTACGCGACAAGGCGGCTTGAGCGGATGAGTGAAGGCCGCTATTCCCTTATCCTTGACCGCGGCGCCGAAGAGCAGGGCGCGGAAGGCCTGCCTGCCTCCCGCGGACGGGGGAGGCAGGGCCTTGATCTTGCGGTCTTTGACGCCTATACGGGAAGGACGCGGCCCTGCGCAACCCTTTCAGGCGGCGAAAGTTTCATGGCGTCAATCAGTCTTGCGCTGGGGCTCGCCGATTCAATACAGAACCGCGCGGGCGGCGTTAGTCTTGACGCCATCTTCATCGATGAAGGATTCGGCAGCCTTGACGAAGGCAGCCTTGACAAGGCCCTCGGCATTCTTGATGAGCTGCGCGACAACCGCATGGTGGGCCTTATCTCCCATGTCGGTGAAATGCGTTCCCGTGTTCCCTGTCAGGTCGAGGTGATCAAGACGCCGTCCGGCTCACGGATCAAGACGTTTCAGGGGCAGTGACAACAGGGACGGGGCATGTTGATTATGCCCGGCCGGGCAGGTATAGTAATGGTATGTTTGAATTTACTCCACGGGGAACCTGTTCCACAAAGATCCGTTTTGACGTACGGGAAGGCTGCGTTCATTCGCTTTCGTTTAAGGACGGCTGCGACGGCAATCTCAAGGCGATTTCCATTCTGGCCGAAGGCATGCGGACGGAAGACATTGCCGGAAAATTGAAGGGACTGCGGTGCGGAAGCAGGAAGACCTCCTGCGCCGATCAGCTTGCGCTTGCGATTGAACAATACGGACGGGAAACGGCAAAGAAGCCATGAGTGAAAAGGCGGACGCCTGTCCGTGTTCCGGTGTTCTTCTTCATACCTGCTGTGCCCCCTGCACGGTAAAGTGCGCGGAAACTTTCACCGAAGAAGGAATGCGCCCCTGTCTTTACTGGTACAATCCCAATATACACCCCTGTACCGAATACAGGGCGCGGCGGGATGCGCTCCTTCAGTACGCCGCGTACATGAACCTTGAATGCAAAACCGACGACGAATACGGACTCATTCCGTTTATACGGAAAGTCCTTCCTGTCTTTGAAAGGGAAGAGGAGGCGGACAGACGCAGCGCGCGTCCGCCTTCGGCCCGCTGCGCGGTCTGCTACAGGATGCGCCTTGAAAAAACCGCCGCGCGCGCGGCCGAATGGGGCTTCGAATTTTTCAGCACTACGCTTCTTGTAAGCCCCTACCAGAATCACGAACTGGTACGGGAGACGGCGGAGGAATGCGGGGAAAAATACGCCGTCCGTTTTCTTTACCGTGATTTTCGCCCGCTCTTCCGCGAAGGAAAAGCCCGCGCGAGGGACATGGAACTGTACATGCAGAAGTACTGCGGCTGCATCTTCAGCGAAGAAGAACGCTACCTCAGACGGCGCATTCCCGCGGCCGGGATCGCCCGCGCATGAATCCCCTGTTCCAGCGGCTTGCCCTGCTTACCGGAAAGGAAGTGCTTGACGCGCTTGCGGAAACGCGCGTCATCGTATTCGGCCTTGGAGGCGTGGGAAGCTGGTGTGCCGAAGCCCTGGTCCGATCCGGAATCGGAATCATCGACATTGTCGATTCGGACAGGGTATGCGTTACCAACATCAACCGGCAGGTGGAGGCGACATACCGTACCGTCGGCCTTTGCAAGACGGAAACGCTCAAGGATCGGCTCCTGGAAATAAATCCCCGTTGTACGGTCAACGCGAAACAGGAAGTATTCTCGCGTGAAAACGCGGACGGTTTTAATATCGAAAAGGCGGATTATGTGATAGATGCCATAGACAGCATACGTTTCAAGCTGGATTTGATTGAAACATGCACCGAAGCGGGAACGCCTTTTTTTTCATCCATGGGGACGGCCCAAAAACTGGATCCTACCCGGCTTAAAACCGCGGACATCTGGAAGACCGAAGGGTGCCCCCTCGCACGGCTTGTGCGGCAGGGACTGCGGAAGCGTGGATACAGGGGACATTTCACCACGGTCTACAGCGACGAACAGCTTCCCCTCCGTGCCTCGGGAGAGGCCGCCTGTGGCAGCGCCGCGTGTATGTGCCCCGCCCCGGAGGGCGGCGGAGCCGACTGGTGCGGCATGAAACGGGTGATTAACGGAAGCGCCGTTACCGTTACCGCCGCCGCGGGCCTCATTCTTGCAAGCCTTGTAATACGGGACAGATACAGCGGTGGCTGACCGTTTTCTCCGCCGGGCGGCGGCTTGTGAAATCGTCAAAAAACTCACCGCAAAGGCGGTATTTGAACGCGGCCTCGTCGGCGAGGGCGACAGGATACTCATCGCCGTTTCGGGCGGCAAGGATTCCACAACGCTTGCGTGGGTCCTCGCGGAGTTACGGCCCGTCCTTAAAAAAAACTACGAACTTGCCGCCCTTCATATCTCAAGCGATTTCTGCTCCTGCTGCAGAAAATCCGTCCTTTCAAAAAAACTTGAAGACTGGGGCATCCCCTTTACCGATCTCTTCGTTCCCGTTATGGGCAGGATCAGGGAAGGGGAAAAGATGAACTGTTATTGGTGTTCAACACAGCGGCGGACAGAGCTGCTCAAATACGCGGTGGAAAACAGGTTCAACAAAATCGCGCTGGGCCATCATCTTGACGACATCATCGAAACCTTCTTCATGAACATGACGGCAAAGGGAGAGCTTTCCGCCATGCCCGTCATGCTCAAATACCGCAAATATCCCGTGAGCCTTATCCGGCCCCTCATGTACCTCGAAGAAAAACAGATCGTCTCCTGTGCCGGTGAACTCGGGCTGCTCGGCGCCGCCTGCACCTGTCCCTACGGCGTCAACTCAAAACGGCGGGATATGCGTGAAAAAATAAACGTCCTTACAGAAGGATCGGGAGCGGTCAAGCGCCGCATACTCCATTCGCTTTCACGCGGCCTTTGCGATCTGCTCGAAGAATCGGGGGAAGCCGCCGGTATACCGCCCCGAACGGCCGCCGGCATCAGCCCTTGACGGCGCCTATGGTAATGCCTTCTACAAAGAAGCGCTGGAAGCACAGGAATATGACGACAACGGGCAGGGCCACCATGGAGGCGGCGGCCATGAGCAGCTGGTATTCAAGGCCGTGCTCCGATCTGAAAAGCTGAAGGCCTATCGAAATGGGATAAATATCTTCCCGGTGCAGATAGATGAGCGGCATGAGGAATTCGTTCCAGGAAGCGACGGCGGTAAAGATCGCCACCACGGCGATAACCGGCCGCATGATGGGCAGAATGAGCCTTACGAAAATCTGAAACTCGTTGGCTCCGTCCACGATCCCCGCGTCGGAAATTTCCCTGGGAATCCCCAGAAGGTACTGGCGCATCAT
>JAIROE010000106.1 GCA_031257715.1 Treponema sp.
AAGATGATGGGCGTATTCATGTATCGCCGTATAGAGAAGCAGGTTTTCGTTCTGTCCGCCTTCGGCGGTAAAATTTTTGTTGTGTATGATGATTTCCCGGCTTTCCGGCTTGTAAAGTCCGTTGACCTTTTTGCTTGATTTGCCCGAAAAGACAAGGGAAAACTCAAGCGGCGCGTCTTCTATGGCAAGCAGTTTTGCCTTTACCTGATCCTGATTCATTGTACAAACCTCCGGTCTTTGACACAATATTCACAATTCGCCCATTTTTTCCAGTGCCAAAACCGCCGCGGCGACGCAGGCGGTTTCGGTGCGCAGGGCGCGTCCTCCCAGAGACAGCCTGAGGAAGCCCGAGTCTTCGAGCAGTTTTCGTTCCCTGTCCGACCAGCCCCGTTCCGGTCCTATGGCCAATACCACAGGCCGTCTTGTGGGAGTAAGCCGCGATACGGCCCCTTCGGGCCGCACATTGTCCGCGGCAATGAGCAGGGGAAGGGCTCCCGCGTCTTTTTCCCGGTCCCAGGGCCGCTCCGTAAGCCATTGGTCAAGCGGCGCGAAGAGGGAGAGCGGCGGAATGGTGGTGTCGCGCGACTGCGCCGCGCCCTCAATAAGCGCGGCCCTGGCGCCGCCGTCTTTAAGGAGATTCGTGTTCCGGTAGCTTTTGTCCCCGAGGTCGGTCTCCAGCAGATCGACCGCGCATATCCCCAGGCTGGAAAGATCCCGAAGGAGCCGCCTCAGCTGAATGGGCCGGGGAAAGCCCACCGCCGCGCGCAGCGGCAGCCGCGCCGGGGAGTCTTCGTCAAGACGAAGGGAAATGCGCAATGATCCGTCAAGGTTGATTTTTTCGATGCGCCCTCTGCCCCGGCCGCCTCCTATGATCCCCGCGTCAAAAACATCTCCCGTTTTTTTGTGCAGCACCTTGATGAGGTGAACCGTCCGTTCGTCCCGCCGGGAGAGAGTCTTCCCCAGTTCGTGTTCCTCAAGCAGGATAAGGTTCATGCATACCGTTTTATATCATGGAGAATAAACTTGCAATGAGCCGGGCTTCATTCGAGGGGGGTCTAATACCATATGCGTTTACTTACTACACGATTCCAGGAAATAAACCACTGACCGCACGGAAAACACGGACTTTTGGGTCAAAATTCAGGCTTTTATCCGTGTTCGTCAGTGTTGTCCGTGGTAAAATTCTTCGACTTCCGGTGATTTGAACACCAAAGTAGACGCATATGGGTCTAATACCCCGCGCTTGCGGCGGAGTATCTTCATTCAGGGGGGAGAAAGCCGTCGTCATGGATACGGCGGTTGATGAAGGAAATGGGATCGACAAGCACGCCGCCGAAGTAAATTTCATAGTGAAGGTGGGGGCCTGTGGAAAGACCCGTATTGCCCATGAACCCTATCACCTCGCCCTGATGCACCGTCTGGCCCGCTTTTACCCGGAAAGACTGGAGGTGGGCGTAACGGGTATAGTACTGTTTGTGTTCGATGAATATCTGGTTTCCGAAGCCCCCCGCGTTGTCGTATTCCGCAATGATTACCTGACCGCCGGCAGCCGCCAGAATGGGAGTGCCTTCCTTTCCGGAAATATCGAGGCCCCGGTGCAGATAATTTCTTCGGGTGTAGGGATGCCTGTTAAGCCCGAATGTCATGCTGATATAGCCAATGCCGTCCGGTACGGGCCGGATACAGGGGATTTCCGCGCGCAATGCGCGGTAGAGTTCCATGAAATCTTTTAACCGGTTGAGCCTTTCCGTTGACGATGTGAGGGAACCGAGGGTGGTTTCAAGTTCATCTTCGTAACATTCAGGAAAACTCCAGTCGTTTTTCGGCAAAACGGCCGGGACATGGAAGAAGATGTTTTTTTCGGGATCGGCATCCGCTTTCTTCTCCTCCCTTTCCATCATGCCGGCAAGAATGTGTTCAATGTACGCGGCCCTCACGGACAGTTCGGTCGATTCCGTCCTGAATTCATACAACGCCGCCTCAACGGCAAAAGAATTTCCATTCTCCTTGTGGATGATTTCCCTGCCGCCGGCCAGCGCGGCGCCCAGCCTGAAAAACAGGTAAAAAGTTCCCATTACGCCAAGGACAGTGAAAAGCAGGATTAAGGGCGTAACGCGGAAACTGATGATCTTTTTTTCCGTCTGCGGAACCACCATGACCGATCCGGGCTTTCCAAGGAAACAGAAAAAACGATTCGTGATTTCGGCAAGGCGCCCGGCGGCCTTTTTGCACAGCCTGCAGACATTCCTTACAAGTCTGTTTTCATACCGCTTGAATTGAAGGATTTCCGCCATAGTACCTCTCCCCTGGTCTTTTGAGCCTCAACTAAATTCTTAGCTCTCCGGGGGTAAAAGAAACGGGAGTTTTTTATGAATTATTGGAGAATGTTCCAAAAATGGAGATTTATTCGAGGGGGGTCTAATACCCCGCTCCTTTGGGCGGTTCAATTCAATAGCCAATATGGGCGGGGTAGCAGAGCCCCGGTACAAAATGAGAAAAGTCCGCAGGACTTTTTCTTCCCGAACGAAGAACCCCTGCTTGCGGCGGGGTACTTCATTGGACTTGTTCGACAACCTGGTTACTGAACCCTATCGGGTTCGGGTTATCGAACAACTCTATTACGCGGGGCGGCCCGCCGGGACGGGCCTATTCAATAAGCGCGTCAAGATCGATTTCGCAGGCGGCGCAGGGAACGGTGATACCCCAGTTTTCAAGGATCGCCGGATGTATCTCGCCGAATATGCCGGCGGGTTTTCCCCTGTATACGACGGACGCCGCCCGGCCGGGGATGAAGCGGGGATCGCCTGATTCTTCGGTCGTGTAGTCGCGCGAAAGGTAATAGAAAAGGGTCTGAAGCTGCCCCGCGGCAGTGTTGAAGCCGGCATCCCTGTCGGCCTGGAGAAACCCCAGGTATTGCCGCGTCGATACGCCCGAGTTTTCCGAGGCGTCGCGGTAGGCGATCTTGCCCATTTCAAAGATGCGGTGGGGATAGGCCGCATGGCCCGAGACCGCTTCGCTTGCAAGCAGGGAGGCAAGCGCCGAATCCCGCACATATTCGTAGTTTTCCGTCATGGGATTGCTGATGCGGATGATACGCTCGCCGCCGCCGCACATGTTTTCCACGAGATCTTTCCTCGATCCCAAGTAGTTGTAGATCATTTCCTGATAACCCAAGCCCGCCATGATGCTCTTGACCCGGCGGCTGAAAAGGGTGATGGGGGCAAGGCGGCCCACGGTAAAATCACGGGGACGCAGGGGCTTAAAACTTGAAAGTCCCCGGCCCATCATAATGTCTTCCATTACATCCGCGGCGTGGAGAAAGTCGTTGCGGTATTCGGGGGGAAAGGCCCATACGCCGGGTACGGGGCCGCCTGTAGACCCGCGTTCGGCGTCTTCAGCCTCTTTCGCCCGGACGCCCATGCGGGCCAGTGCCTGCACGGAATCGGCGGCGCTTATTTTTTCACCCAGATATTTTTCGACGCGCGAAAGCGAACAGAACACCGGTTCCTGAAAGTACCAGGGGGTAACGCAGGTTTTGCCGAAAGACGTATCGTATTCGTAGTCAATTTCCACAGGCTCAATGGCAAAACCGTTGTCGGCAAGATCGCAGGCTACAATGGACGCGGCCAGCGTTACGGCCCTTTGATCGGTTCCGGTCAATTCCACAAAAAGGCCGCTGTCTCCCACCTTGACGGCCCCGAGGTCGGCGGAGTTGATGATGGGCGGATAGGAAAGGACGGCGCCCTTTGCATCGGTGAGCAGCGGATGAAGGGGCTCATGTTCCTGTATGAAGGCGTACTCTTTTCCCTTGGGATGCTGCATGAGGATTTCCCTGAGGGTAAGGGGCGTATCCCACTGAAGGGGCACAAACGAAACGCTGTCGGGATCTACCGCCTTGTAGATGATGGGCCATTTGATGATGGCGGTACGGTACAGCCCCATGGAAATGGTCCTGCGCCTGCGGCCGAAATTCCAGGCAAGTTTTTCCTGCGTCTGTATCATATCCCGCAGCATGGGATCGGTGATCGCCCTTCCGGATGCGACGAAGCCCGCGAGGAAGGGCCGCACCTGTTTTACCGTTTTTTCAACGATGATTTTATGTTTTGCCGGCAGCGATTTTTCCGGAGAGGAGAAAAAGGGATACGAAGGAATCGCACCGCCGCCGTACATCCTGAGCTGCCGCGCACATCCCGCAGTTCCCCAGAGATCGGGCCTGTTGGTATCGTTCAGTTCTATTTTAAGGATACGCCCGGAAGCGGGGAAGTTTTCCCCGCTGTCCGCGGAATCCGCCTCCGAATCCAGTTCCGCTTTCGCGCAGGTAAGGGCCTCTTCCAGTTCTTCCCTGGTATTCCAGCGGCTTTTTCCGCCGGGACATCCGGCCAGCGTATAAAAGGCTTCTTCGTCTACTTCAATCTTCGGCATAAAAAGATACTACGTGAAAAAGGAAATTTGTTCAATAAACCGCCCCGCCCTAACCTGTTCTTCTCAGGCGCACGTTTTCAAGATCGTAGCTGAACAGTTCCCTCAGATCGTTGAGGCCAAGGGCCATGAGGGCCATGCGGTCTATTCCTATGCCCCAGGCGGCGACGGGCGCGTTCACCCCAAGGGGGGAAGTTACTTCGGGCCTGAAAATGCCGGAGCCGCCCAGTTCAAACCAGCCGAGGGCCGGATGCTTCACGTGGACTTCCACGGACGGTTCGGTAAAGGGGAAATAGGCGGGAACGTATTTGACTTCCTTCGCGCCCGCCACCTCGACGGCGAACATTTCAAGTATACCCAGAAGCGTCCGCAGATTCACCTCTTCGCCAAGGACGATTCCTTCGGTCTGGTAGAAATCGGGAAGATGGGTGGCGTCTACTTTGTCGTAACGGAAACACCGGACTATGCCGAAATATTTGCCGGGAATTTTCGCGCGGGGAAGGGCCTTTGCCGAAAGGACCGTGCCCTGGCTGCGCAGTATGAGCCGCCGCGTAAAATCCCGGTCGAAGGCGTAGTTCCAGCCCCGGCTTCCGGTGCCCCCGCCGTTCTCATGGGCGGCGGCCACATTGGAAAGCCACGGCTCCTCTATGGATGCCGCTTTCTCGGGATCGGAGAGGCGGTACACGTCGTGTATGTCGCGGGCCGAATGAAACTGCGGCATGAAGAGCGCGTCGGAATTCCAGAATTCGGTTTCCACCAGGGGGCCGTCGAATTCCTCAAAGCCAAGCGAGGCAAGCCTGTCCTTGACGTTTTCAAGAAAATCGGCGTAGGGATTGGTACGTCCGGGGATAAGCCGCGTAGGGGGAACTTTCACGTTGTAGGCCCTGAAAGCCCTGCCTTTCCAACTCCCGTCCGCAATCATTTCCGGGGTAAGAACACCGATTTCACCGCCGGTGATTCCCTCCGCCCCCAGGAGCGCGGCGATTTCTTCGGCGGGAACTTTTCCCGCGCTTCCGGTAAAGCCGTATATCACCTTCTCCCGGTCCACCTGCCTGAAAGGAGCGCCGGCGGCGCCGCGTTTTTTGGCAATGCCCGCCATGACGGCTTCTTCCGCCCCGGAAAGTCCGGCGGCGGGGAGAAGTCCTCCTTCCGAGGCGGCGGCCTTCTCGAGGAGGCCCCGTACCAGGGCAAGATAATCCGCGCCCCCGCCCTTGACGGGACGGCCGTCCCTGAGGTTTTCGGCATCCAGCGCCATGTTCACCCGCTTCTCCCCATCCATGGCAAGAACGCCGAATCCGGAAAGAATCCCGAAGGCGCTTCCCGCGTCTTTATTGTCCATGGCGAGGTTCCCGGCAATCTCGGGCAGGGTAAGATTCCCTTTCAGCCGCACCAACTCGATGATACGTTCGGCCGGCGTCCCCTTTTCCTTCCATTCGCGGCCCAGATCCGTCAGTTCAAAAAACACCTCCGTTTCCCGGCGCAGCTCACCGGCGATGCCCTTCCCGGCAAGCCAGGAAAGCGCCTGATTGCCGTTCCCCTTTTTAAGGCCGAGATCGCGTTCAACCTTTTCAACCCACAACTCATCATCCCTTTTGTATGCAAGGATGATCCGTATCTCCAGCGGATGAAGATTCTTCACGGTGTCCGTATCAACTGTCATTGTACTGTTACCGTATCAGATTCGCGCCTTTACCGCAAGGCTGCCAAACGCCTGCGGTATTTGACAGCCCGGGTCCGGCCCAAAGCCGTTCCGGGCTCTACCGGACTTCGGCGGGGGTTCGCGGACGGGCCGGCTAAACGGCGCAGTTGTTCAGCCGAACTCATTGTCCATTTTTGTCTGGAGGTTCTGCTGTATGTATTTGCGGATTTTGATTTTGACTTCGGGATCGGTGTGCTGGGTAAAAAGGATCACGTAGATCCTGGCAAGTCCGTCCATGCGGGAACCGAGGATGATCCCTTCAACCTTAAGCAGCGCGCTCTGGAGCTTTATCTGTATGTTCTGAAAGAGGGTGTTTTTGGCAAAGAGCGGATCTTCGCCAAAGGTACATGAAAGGCCCACCACGCTGATATCCCTGATGGTTCCGTTGACGTAGGTGCCGTTGAAGGGAAGGTTGATGGTGGTCATGGCCTCGTTGTCCGTGACGGCCCGTATGTATTTGCGCCGGCCCTTTGCGCCGGCCGTTTTGAGGATCTCGAGGATCTGCCTGATGGAAGACGGGAGATCCGCCCTGAGCACCGTATAACCGGCCTGTACGCGGACCATGTTGATGTATTTGCGTCTCAGGTTTTCATCGTCGTTGGCCGAAAGGATCCCGATCATGGTGGAGGCGGTTTCGGGATTTTTCATGATATCGCGTATCCACTCCTCCCAATTTTTTTCGCTCATCCGCTCGTCGATGTCGGCGAAAACGATGGAAGCGGGGTAACGCTTCAGCGCCCGTTTCAGGGTATTGTGATCCTTTGTTATATAGATCTCGAATTCCTGCTGCGTCAGTTCCGCCGCAACCTCGTTCTGAACCACCGCCGAAGGGTGGAGGAAAAATATCTTTTTTCCCAGAAGATCGGTATCTTCACTTTCATTCATAAGTTAATAATACTCCGGATGCCGCATGTTGCCAATACGCCGTTTTCGGCCGATAATTAATACAGTATGAGTGTATTGTTTTTTCCCCGCAGGGGCGCTGCGGCATTGTCGTGCCTCTTCTTCTGCTGCCTGTGCGCGTCCCTTTCCGCCGGAGATCTTCCCGTAAGGCGCATCGCCGACGATTCTTCCCTTCGCATGGAAATAAAGGATACGTGGCTTACCGAAGTTCCCGCGCGGGTGCTGGGCAAAAGGCCCATGATACGGACCCTGAACAGCGGCGGGAGGATTCAGGTGCGGACCGAAGAAGGAAGGACCGAATTCGCCGTGGTGCTGGCGCGGGAATGGAACGGCGACAGGGAAAGCCTTGCCCTTGTTCAGAGGCAGACCGGCGCCGCCTGGCCCGGCTGGACGCAGGGTTCCTGGAGCCTTTCCCGGCTAAAGTCAACAGGCGAGGCCCTCCGCATACGGATCTTCCTCCGCAGCGATCCCAACGCCTATATTCAGTTTCGTCCCTTTACCGCGGACAAATGCTTCATGGACGTGATCCTCTGGGAAGCGTACCTTGTCGATTCCCTTCCCTTTCCCGTTCCTTTTGAACGGCTCTATACCCTTCCGGTGGAAGAGACGCTTGCCCTTGTGGGGAACCGCTTCCCCCGCCGTTACTTCGAGCCCAATCCCGATGACTATGAAGATACAAGGCGCTTTATCGCCGCCGTGCGGGAAAGGCTGCCGGAACTCAGTTTCAGGGACGACGGGGCCATTGATGAAAACGGGCGCTATGTTTTTATTGAAAGCCTTGGGGAACAGGACGGAAAGGGCGGTCTTAACTGTTCGGGGTTTGCCAAATGGCTGGTGGACGGCATTTTGCGTCCCGTTACCGGTGAACGCCTTGCCGTGGGCCCTTTGAAACGGCGCTTTGGCGATCGGGGGTCCTCGTTTACCGAAATCTGGGAAGAAACCCGCGATCCCTTCTTCGGTCTTGACTGGATACGGAACCTCGCTTCCTGCGTCTGGACCGGGCTTCGGGGGGAATCGTACGGAACGCTTGAAGAATTCGAGGTGCGGCGCCGGCCTTTTTCCCGGACAATTGTCCGGGAGCATTCCGCCGGTTCCCCCCGCTCCTATCCCGGCTACCTTGAAAACGCCGGTTTCGGCATCGAGGGGCTTCAGCCCCTGCTCTATACGCTGGCCGTGGACGAGCCGGGCCGCATCTACCTTGCCGCGGTAAACGCCGAAACGGGTCCTCCTGCCACGGCGGACAATCTCCGCGGCAGGCCCCGCATGCGCCAGTATTTTCATGTGGCGGCGCTGGTTCCGTATTTTAACCGCTACGGCAATTTTCAGATCGCCGTCTTTGAAAGCGCGGAAGAAACGCGCTTCAACAATTTCAGGGCGCGCTATCCCGGTCACTATGTCAATCTGGTCCGCATTCCGGTGGAACGGATCTTCAATCCGTAGGCTCGGGCGGACTTTATGCTTCTCCGTCTGTCAACGCTTGTAGCGCCGCCCTGGTTCCCTTTTGATAAATCGCCTCAAGGGACGCCTTGAATTCGCCCGCCAGGGCCGCGGCAAGCTCCCCGCGCCGGATGCCGGCCGTGCGGAGAAATTGCTCCGGGTTTTCACGGGCGCCCCTTGCCGCCCCGGAAAGAACTGACGCAAGCGGATCATCCAGGGGAATGTCCTCGCCGTTTTCATCGGTCCCGGCAAGGAAGCGGGTCCAGGCCGCCAGGGCAAAGACCACCGCCCTGTGGGGCAGATTCCGCTCCAGGGCTTCTTCCAGCGGATTGAAAATGAAGTTGGGGATCTTCTTTGAACCTTCGGCGGCCAGTCTGAGGATGGTGTCGGCAATGTTCCTGTTGGAGAAACGGCGTATCAGCGTGTCTTTGTACACGGGAAGATCCATCCCCGGCACGGCGTGAAGCGTGGGGCTTATCTCCTCCATGTATTTGCCGCGTATGTAACGCCGCAGCAGGGGATCGGAAACCGCCTCGGCGACGCCCCGGAATCCCATGAGATAGGCGGGATAGGCAAGCGCCGAATGGCTTCCGTTGAGGAGCCGTATTTTCATCAGTTCGTAGGGCTCCACGTCCTTTACCACCTGCACTCCCGCCTCCGCAAGCATGGCCGGATCAAATCCGGAATTCGCGGGGCGGCTGAAGTTGTCTTCAAGCACCCACTGGCGGAAATCCTCGCTGCACACAGGCCACCTGTCCGCGATCCCGTAACGTTCCTCAATATGGCGGATTATACCGGGACTGGTCGCCGGGGTAATGCGATCCACCATCGAACAGGGAAAGGCGGCGTTTTCTTCAATCCAGGAAACAAGACCGGGCCGGATCTTCCGGCAGAGTGAAAGCAGGCAGTTCCGCAGCACTTTTCCGTTGGAGGGAAAATTGTCACAGGACATGATCGTTATCTTTCCCCCGCCGTTTTTCCTGCGGAGATCAAGGGCGGCGGCAAGGTATCCCGCGGCGGTTGAGGGCGTTTCAGGATGCTCCAGATCGTGCTTCACCGGCTCCGTGTCCCATGCCATCTCGCCCGCCGCGGCATCGTAGTAATAGCCCTTTTCGGTTATGGTAAGGCTGATAACCCCGGTACTTTCTGCCGCGAGCCGTTCCACAACTCCCCGTGAATCGGAGACGGCGTTCAGGTAACCGGCGATGGACCCGGTGATTGCCGCCGTTTCATCTCCCGAATCCCCCCGGCAGACGAGGGTGTAAAGATAATCCTGCGAGCGGCTGATTTCGGCAAGCGGGAAAGGGTCCGCTACCAGATTCACTTCGAAAATTCCCGTACCGGCGGCGTGTCCCCGGCCGAGAAGTTCGTCAATGTAAAACGCCTGATGGGCCCGGTGAAAATGGCCGAGCCCTATATGAACGATGCGGGGCTCGCGTTTTGTCCTGTCATAACGGGGAATCCTGACGCCCCGTCCGGCAATTTCTTCCAGAGCATTTCCGGAAAGCTTTATGGTATTCATAATTGTTCATTATAGCATCTTTCGTTAAAATAATGTAATGCAAAATGACATTGAAGGCGTCGCCTTCGATCTGGACGGCACCCTTTATCCCAATTATCAGCTCAATATGAGGCTCATTCCCTTTTTTCTGCGGGAAGGGCGGCTCCTTGCGGCCTTCGGCAGGGCCAGAAGCCTCATGCGGGCGGATCAGGAACGGGAACTTCGCAATCCTCCATCCGTTCCGTCATGTCCCGGGGGCGGTTTCTACGACGTTCAGGCCCGCATCGCCGCCCGCTTCCTTGCCGGCCCGGACGATGTCATCAGGGAACGCATAGAGACGCTGATATACCGGGGCTGGGAGCCCATTTTCAAAAGGATACGGCTCTTTCCCCATGTACGGGAAACCATCGCCGCCCTGAGGCAGGGGGGC
>JAIROE010000138.1 GCA_031257715.1 Treponema sp.
GCGCCATTTCCATAGGCCGACGCCTCCAGGACCCGCTTGCCGAACTTGTGAAGATAGATCCCAAATCCATAGGGGTCGGCCTCTATCAGCACGATGTAAACCGGCGGAAACTTTCCGAAACTCTGGACGAAGTTGTTTCGTCCGTGGTGAACAGCGTCGGCGTGAATCTTAACACCGCAAGCATTTCCCTTCTCGGGTATGTGTCGGGAATATCGAGTTCCCTCGCACGGAAGATAGTCAAATACCGCGATGACAGGGGCCGCATCACGAGCAGGGAGGAGATGACCGCCATTCCCGGCATGGGCCCCAAAAGCTACGAGCAGTGCGCCGGTTTTCTTAAAATTCCCGAGAGCACCGATCCCCTGGACAACACATGGGTCCATCCTGAAAATTACCCTGTGGCCCGTGAAATACTGCGGGAGATGCAGGCGGGCGGTCCCGTCCCCCGCCTTGCGGCGCAGTGGAAGGAAAAATACTCGATCGGGGACGCCACCATCAGGGACATCATTGAGGAACTGAAAAAACCAAACCGCGATCCCCGCGACACGTATCCCAAACCCATAACGCGGAAGGGCCTTGTCTCATTCGACGATCTCGCCGAAGGAATGATGGTTACCGGCAAGATCAAGAATGTGGTGGACTTCGGCGCCTTCGTCGATCTCGGCATCAAGGAAACCGCGCTGGTCCATGTTTCCGAAATGAGCGATCATTTTGTGAAGGATCCGCTGGAAGAAGTAAAGGCGGGAGACGTGTTTGAATTCCGCATTATCAGCCTTGACAGGGAAAGGCGGCGCATCGGCCTTTCCCGAAAAAGAGACAGTGCGGCCGGCGGGAACGCCTCCGAAAGAAACGCCGCCAAAGGAAACGCCGCCGGCTTGAACGCGGGTAAAAGGGCGCGTGGGGAAAAACCCCGGGCGGGAACTTTCCGTGATGACGACGGCGCCATGTACAATCCCTTTGCGGAAGCGTTCAGAAAATGGAAATCCTGAAACAGGGCCTCAAACTCATCGCGGCGGATGATGGGGAGGCCGCAGCCGTCCTTGAAGGGAGGTACGCGGAAATCTCCGCCCTTCTTGTCCGTTATCTTGAAGAAATCGAGCGTTTCAATCTGGTCTTCGGACTGACGGGAACCAGGGACCGTCACGGACTTGTTGTAAGGCACATCCTCGATTCCCTCGCGCCCCTTGGCGTCATTTGCCGCCTGCTTGGTTCCGCGAATGGGGCCCGCATCGCCGATGCCGGTTCCGGCGCGGGCCTTCCGGGCATTCCCCTTGCCATAGCCCTTCCCCGCCATTCCTTCACCCTTGTTGAGCGGAAGAAGAAGCGGGCCGGTTTCCTCCGGAGAACCCTTGCGGCGCTGGGGCTTTCCAATGCGTCCGTGGAAGAAGCCGAAATGGAAAAGGCGGCGCCGGGCCGCTTCGATCTTGTCGTGTCGCGGGCCTTTCATCCCCTGGACCGCAAGCTCCTTAAAAAACTTTTCCGCCTGTGCGGAAACGGGGGCGTTTTGGCGGCCTACAAGGGAAGAAAAGAAAGAATCGCGGAAGAAACTTCGGCGCTGGAAGGCATGAACATACAGATCGATATTGTACCCTGCCGGGTTCCCTTTCTTGACGAAGAGCGCCATATCCTTATAATAAAGGGCACATCCAGGGAAGCACTGATTTATTCGAACGCGAATAAATCAGCGCTGCTTTAATGTGGCTTTTCGTAATTTTTTGCGGAAAGACGGGAAAATGAACTACCCTGCCGCAGAGCAGCGGGGTATTAGACCCCCCTCGAATAACAGGGGAACGCTGATTAGCCACAAGTTAATCAGCGTTGTCCTAAAAGCCCCGGCCGGGTTTTCGGATGTGCCGATACTGATTCCGGCACAGGCTTATGAACCATCGGGGGCTTGATGCATGCAAAAAATCGATGCGGGATTTTGCCGGAATCAGGAAGGAGGCTCCGTGAAAGCCGCGATCATCTTTGGCTCAAAATCAGATTCGTCCGTCATGAAAAAAGCCGCCGAAGTTTTTGAAGAATTCGGCGTAAGGTATTCCGTTTGCATTCTTTCGGCCCATCGCGTACCCGAACTGCTCGCGGAGACCGTCAAAGAACTGGAGGAAGACGGTACGGAGGTGATCATCGCGGGGGCGGGACTCGCGGCACATCTCCCCGGCGTCATAGCAAGCCGGACGCTTGTTCCGGTCATCGGGGTCCCCATCGCCGCGGGCAGCCTCGGCGGGATTGATGCCCTTCTTTCCATGGCGCAGATGCCGCGTCCCGTTCCCGTCGCTGCCGTCGGCATAGACAACGCCGCCAACGCCGCGCACCTGGCCTGCGAGATTCTCGCCCTGAAATACCCTGAATTAAAAAAGAAACTTGCGGATTTCAGGATCAGCATGAAAGCCGGTTTCAAAAAGGAAAATGAAGGAGCGGAATTATGAGCGACGGCACGAACCGTACCGCTGTCGAAACACTGCGGACGGGCAGGGAACTGTACGAAGGCAAGGCCAAAAAAGTTTTTGCCGCGCTTGACGAAAGCGGCGCCGAACGGGACGATCTTGTTATCATCCATTACAAGGATGACGCTACCGCCTTTAACGGCGAAAAGAAAGGGCAAATTGAAGACAAGGGAATCATGAACAACAAGATAGCATCGGAGCTTTTCGGGCTTCTTGAGCGTTCGGGAATTTCCACTCACTACATCGCGCGCAGGGGCGAGAGGGACATGATCTGTAAAAAGGTCCGTATCATTCCCCTTGAAGTGATCATCAGAAACACGGCGGCGGGCTCCATGGCAAAACGACTGGGCCTCTCCGAAGGTTCGGCGTTGAAGATCCCGGTCTTTGAATTGTCGTACAAGGATGACAGCCTGGGAGATCCCCTCATCAACGATTACCACGCCGTCGCCATTGGCGCTTCAACGTTTGGGGAAATTGACGCGATAAAATCCGCCGCGTTTAAAATCAACGAAATCCTTTTGGCGTTTTTTCTCGAACGGAAGATCAGGCTCATCGACTTCAAGCTGGAATTCGGCCGCACAGCGGACGGCGCGCTCGTTCTTGCCGATGAGATTTCCCCCGACACCTGCCGTTTCTGGGATGCTGTCACAGGCGAAAAACTCGACAAGGACCGTTTCCGCAGGGACATGGGAAATGTCAGGGAGGCGTATGCCGAAATCCTGGACAGGCTGGACGCATGAAGCTGCATGAAGAATGCGGCGTCTTCGGGATCTTCTTCAATGATCCGGCCAAAAACGCCGCCCTTCTTGTGTACTACGGGCTCTTTTCGCTTCAGCACCGCGGACAGGAAAGCGCGGGCATTGCCGCGGTCCACGAAGGGTCCATAGAAGTCCGCAAGGGAATGGGACTTGTCGGCGACATTTTCACCCCGGAATCGCTTTCACAAATACGGGGTTCTGCCGCGGTGGGTCATGTCCGCTATTCCACTTCCGGTTCCAGCGCCATAGAAAACGCCCAGCCCTTCGTCAGCCGCTTCAAGCTCGGCTCCATAGCGGTGGCCCATAACGGAACCCTCACCAACGCCGATGTAGTGCGTGAACTGCTCGAAGATTCGGGAGTCGGCTTCACCTCGTCAAGCGACAGCGAGGTGATAGTTAATCTGATAGCAAAAAATTACCGGAAAGGCCTTGAACGGGCCCTTACCGATACGATCAAATTTATCAAGGGATCTTACGCGCTGGCCGTTCTTTCCGGCGACGTTCTTGTAGGCGCGCGGGACCCCAACGGCATACGGCCGCTGTGCTTGGGGCAGCTGGACGGCGGCTGGATTCTTTCAAGCGAATCCTGCGCCATTGATGCGGTAGGCGGCGTGTTTGTCCGCGATATAGAGCCCGGCGAAGTGGTGATCATAAACAGGGAACAGGTCTTCTCATTCAGCTTCAGCGAAAAAACAAGGCGCTCGGTCTGCGCCTTCGAATACGTCTACTTCGCAAGGCCCGACAGTGTCATTGACGGCATCGATGTGTATGAAGCGCGGATCAGGGCGGGAGAGATTCTCGGCAGGGAAGAAGCGGTACTCGGAAACGCGCCGGGAAAGGTCAGGGCGGATCTTGTCATCGGCGTTCCCGATTCGGGAATTCCCGCGGCCATAGGTTACGGCAGGGCCACCGGAACGCCCTACGGACTGGGCATAGTCAAAAGCAAATATGTGGGCCGTACCTTCATTGCCCCCGGTCAGGCCCTGCGGGAAAAAGCGGTTTCGGTCAAACACAACGTTATCCACAGCGAAGTCCGCGGCAAACGTATCGTGATTATTGACGATTCCATCGTGCGGGGAACCACGAGCCGCCGCCTCGTCTCCATCCTGAAAGGCGCCGGCGCAGAGGAAGTTCACATCCGTGTGTGTTCCCCGCCGGTGCGCTTCCCCTGCTTCTTCGGCATAGACACCCCCCACAGAAAAGACCTCATCAGTAATGTAAACAGCGTTAGTGAACTCTGCAAATCCCTGGATGCCGACAGCCTTGCCTTTATATCCGCCGAAGGACTGCTTGAATCGCTTGATCCAAAGCGCGCCGAAAACGGCTACTGCCTCGGCTGCTTTTCAGGCGAATACCCCATACCCGTTCCGGGGGAAGCGGGAATAGAACATGACCGGACGTGAAAAAACAAGGAGAGAATCAGCCATGAAAAAAATACTAAAAATGATTGGGATTCTCCCAAAAACAACAACTACACACGATTTTAAAATCATGATATGATGAACATATGAGAGGGGAAAAGTTGAATATGGAAACCGTAGTGGAAAAACTGCGGCGGAAATGGGATGCCATGCAAAATCACCTTGATGAGCGCGGCAGACGTATTCGGGCGGCAACTGAAGCGCAGGCGTTGGAACATTGCGGTGTAACTATAGTTCATGAGGCAACCGGTATGTCAAGAAGCGCGATAACCCAAGGTATTGCGGAAATGGCAAACCCCCAGGATGCCGCGCCGCCTGACCGGGCACGGATGTTTGGCGGCGGCCGGAAAAAAAATCAGTGAGAAGTATCCGCAGTATGAACAGAAATTGGAAAGCCTTCTTGATTTATCGGTG
>JAIROE010000078.1 GCA_031257715.1 Treponema sp.
ACAGGCTGCCGGTACGCCGCCGGGCTCCGGCCGCCCGGCCTAATAGATGATCCCTATCCCCACTCCGCCGAATCCCCGTATGCCGGATGCGTCCATTCTTAGCCCGCCTGAAATTGTATACACCAGGACGGAGGGGGAGGGATACCATTTGATTTCGGCGCCCAGTTCAAGGACCGCCGGCCCTTCTTTTTCGCGGTTTTTCTGGCGCGCGGAAAAGCTTATTTCAGGGAGGAAAGAAACGCCGGCGGTAATATACGCATGCCGGAAGAGTATGCCGGCGGGAAAGAAAAGACGGGGCAGGGGATCTTCGGGAAACGCCGTGCGTATGCCGGGCGCAAAAATCAGGGAAAGCCGGCGGAAGTCAAGCGACAGGGGAAGCCGGACGGAAAGGCCTTCCTTTTGCGGGGTGCGCCCGTCTTCCTGCGACCATGCGTAGGAAAGCCCCGCGGCCGCTTCCAGCGGAAAACGGGACGCGGTCCGCACGAAGCGCCATTTTGCCGAAAGGGCAAATCCCCAGAAGGCGTCTTCACCGAAGACCGGAACCGCGTTGAGGGCGGCGGCCAATTCAAGTCCTTCAATAACGCTCAGGCGTATTCCCCCTTCAAACGGCAGACTGGAAAAAGCCCCGCCGCCGGCAGGGCTGCCGAAAACAAGGCCCCCCTCAAGCTGAAAACTGCCCCGCGGGAGCGCCGCCGGAGTCGCGGCAAATATGAGGCCGGGAACGGCGCCGTTAAGTGAAAGGGGATAAATGCTGATGGATGAATCTATTGCCACCTCAAACGAAACGCTGTGCCGCGCCGGTTCGGAACCATCCCGGGGAATGGAGAATCCGTCTATGGTCACGCGGTAGGCGCCGTTGGGCAGAATACCGGCGGAATTCCGGCTCGTCACGGCCCGGCCGTTCCAGTCCGCCGTTTGGAAACGCGAAGTGAAGGGGCCAAGTTCGGAAGTGTACACGGTTTCCCCGTCCGGCGCCTGTACGGTGAGGAGCGCCCTGCCGGGACCCGAAACTTCAAGGGAAAACCGGGTGATCCCCAGGGAACCGGAATTCGCGGGATTGAAGCGGGGTCTTGCCGTATCCGCCTTGATGATACGGAAGGGAGCGGGAGCAAGGACAAGTTCCGCCGGGATGATGAAGCCTTCGCGTATATATACGGTCGTAACGGTGTCCTCCCAGCCGAAGGCCCGCGCCTGTATGGTATGGTAGCCCACAGGAAGGGTCATGCCCACCCCCGCGGCAAGTTCCGCCGGGGAAAACGGCACGGATTTTCCGTCTACGAGGATCTCGGGCTCCAGGGGATACGATCCGGGCGGGGGGCTGCCTTCGCTCCGGCGCAGCGTAATGAGGGCCTGTCCGGCGCTTGCTTCCAGTTCCACCGACATCACCAGCCGGCTTGACGAAGAAAGGGTCACATTGAAGATCCGCTCGCGGTAGCCTTCCTTGAATATTCTGACGACGTGTATTCCGCTCCGTATCGTATCCAGGGTAAGGGGGGTAAGGCCCCGCTCCACGCCGTCGACAAACACCTTCGCCTGATCCGGCTCGGTACGAATCACCAGTCCCTTTCCCGCCACTTCCCTGAAAGAATCCCCCCTGATTACCTCGCTGACCCCGGTCTGCGCGGAGGCGGGCGCGGCAAACACCGCGTAAAGACAGGGGACAAGGATAAGGGAAAGAACGCGCCGGATGGCGCCGCGGCCGAAACCATCAGGACCGGGGCCGGTATTTGTCTTCACCCTTTAACTATAAACGGTTTTTGTCTTTTGAAGTAAGGCCGTCGTCTTCTGTTTCTATTCGGCCGTTCTGGCGGTAGCTGAAATAGGCTGTATGCGAGAAGATGACATGATCGAGGAAATTGATCCCCAGAATATCCCCCGCCGTTCTGAGACGGGATGTTACATCGTCGTCTTCCTGTGAAGGAACAAGATGCCCTGAAGGATGGTTGTGGGCGACGGCAATGGCCACCGCGTGATCGGTGATTGCCTCGGCGTAAACTTCCCGTGGGTGGATTATGGTGCGGTTGACAAGCCCGACGGTTATTACCCGTACCGCAAGCACCTCGTGGGCGCCGTTGAAGGAGAGGCAGAGGAACCGTTCCTGCTTTCTGTCGGCATAATGGCGTACCATGGCGTAGATATCTTCAGGCCGCCTGATTCTGATTCCGGCGGCGCCCCAGCGCCGGCGGCCGAATTCCAGCATGGCAATTACGGCGCCGGCCTTGGTTTTTCCAAGGCCGGTAAGCTGCGTCAATTCCCTGATTGTGGGGATGTCCTTGTTCCCGTCAAGCTGTTTAAGCAGATCCGCCGCCAGTTGGACGACGTTTTTGTCCCGTGTACCCGTATTAAGAAGGATTGCCAGCAGTTCATGATCCGAAAGGGCTTCCGGTCCAAAATTACAGAGCCGTTCCCTCGGGCGTTCAGAAAGGGGCAGCGCACTGATGCTGTGAACGGGACGGAAGACACATCCCGTATCCCGGACTTCGTTTTTTCCCATACACTCGGGGTAATTGAATTCGCTCATGCACCCTATAGGGCGTTATCCTGCGTGGCGCTTCAATGACGGCATAATTTTGTTTTCGGGAGGAAAAACCGATAAATTATCATGAACAAGCAATATAAACTCTGGCCCCTGTTTGCCGCGCTGTTTTTTTCCTGTGCCGTCTTTCCCCCATCCCGTGACGTTTCTTCCGGGGCTTTCCCGCCTGAAACGTTCCCATCCCCGGCCGAAATCCCCGAACCTCCGGCGCTGATTCTGGGACAGGGGCTGGTTTCCCCGGATCAGCTTGCCCTGTTTCTGGAAAGCAACAATCCCCTTGCGGGCGGCGAGTTCATTCGTACCCTGGCATCCTGCTATGTCGAAGAAGCCGCGGTTGAGGGGGTGAATCATGACGCGGCCTTTGCCCAGATGTGCCTGGAAACGGGCTTTCTCCGCTACGGAGGCCTTGTAACGGCCGACATGAACAATTTTTGCGGCCTTGGGGCCATTGGAGGGAACCGGAGAGGGGAGCGGTTTCCCGATGTCCGTACAGGGGTACGGGCCCACATTCAGCACCTCAAGGCCTATGCCTCACAGTCGCCCCTGAAAGGGGAGCTTGTAGACCCCCGTTACCGCTGGGTCCGCACGGGATCTGCCCCCGCGATAGCGGATCTTTCCGGTAAATGGGCCGCCGACAGGGAGTATGGAGGCAAGATCGGCGCGATTCTGGAGCGATTGTACGATGCCGCTTTTAATTCCGGCAAAAGAGCCTATGATTAATAGTGGATTTGTTGTACCATTGTATCAAGAGGGGATAGATGGGCGTGCTGACCAGCCAGAAAATCACGGTTTATTACGAGCGGTTTAAAAGTATTGAC
>JAIROE010000306.1 GCA_031257715.1 Treponema sp.
TATTAGGAATAACCACAGACGGCGCCGGCCGCACGGACAATTTACGGGCCGCTTCAGCTTCGGTTTTTGTCCGTGTTGCCCGCGAGGCCAAACCTTGACGCAGGCGAATGCCCCCGGAATATTTTTAAGGGAGTGATGATGCGGACATCGGAAACGGATACGGCCGAAGGGACGGAGCCGTGCGGGCCGGCGGCGAAAACACCGGTTTCAAGGCAGTCTGTCCACAATGCGCCTGCATTATGGACAGACACCGTTTATGGAAATAGATATAGAATGCGTCCAAGAACGATGTACAGGGCGGTTCCCCCAAAGATGGAAAGAAGAGAATTCCGTTTCCAGAGATGAACGGCGGCGGTAAACAGCGCGGCCAGAAGTGCCGGAACACCCGCTCCGATACCCGATTTGAAGGGAGCCGCGACAGCGTTAAAGGCCAGCACCGTCATTGCCGCCTCCGGCACGATTTTTTCCACAAAGGAAAGAAAGGCGTCGCGGCGCGCGCCGTGCGTTTCGCCCCGGAAAAACAAAAAAGGGAAGATCCGGCAGAAGAGAATCACCGGTCCCATGACAAGGGTAAGGATTAAAGCCCCGCCTGTCGTCAGCATTCCGAAGCCTCCCCGGACCGGCCCTTTTTCAGCCGTTCAATGATCCCTGCGGCAACGAGAGAGACCGTCAGCGCGGCCAAAAGCGCCGCGAGATCCGGAAGCAGGAAGATCCCCAGCACCGCCGCCGGCGCGGAAACGATGAAGACATGGAGCCGCCGTATGGACGGCAGCTTCCACCCCGGCAAATTTTGCCCCGGCAAGTCCTGCCCCGCCCCTGAAACGGCGGGAAATACCTGATCAACCATGAGGACTACAAAGAGGGCGGTCAAGGCGAAACCTGTCCCTCCGGTGTCAAAGGGGACAAGGGTCCCCGCCAGCGCGCCTGCGACGGAGCCGGCTATCCAGTACAGCTGATTCAGCAGGGCCACGCAGAACATAAAACGGGAACGATCCCCGGAAATCCAATCCCCGTTTTCGGCGCGGGGAAGGGACGAGAGCAGGGCGAAGGTTTCATCGGTAAGGGCATAGATGAGATAATAGCGGAGCGGGCCTGCCTTCTGAAAACGCTTCAGCATGGAAAAGCCGTAGGCCATGTGCCGGGCATTTATCACAAGCTGTACCAGCGCAGCCTCCCAGAGGGAGCTTCCGGCGGCAAAAAGCCCCACGGCAATGTACTGGCCCGCGCCCGCGTACATAACCACGCTCATCACCGGCGCAAGCCACCAGGGATACCCGGCGCTAACAAGGAGAAGTCCGAAAGCTATCCCTATGGCGGTATATCCCAAAAGAACGGGAACCGAATATTTCAGCGCCGCCGGAAAAACGGGAGAAAAAAAAGCCCGCTTCATGGAGAGATCAAGCATAACCTGAAAACACGACCCCTGTTAAGCAGGATACATCCGTAGTATAATAACGTCATGGATTTTATCATAAGCGATGAAGAGCGGAAGATACTCCTTGCCGAAGCGCGGGAAACCATAGCCGCGAAACTTGAAGGCCGCGGGCCCCGTTATGAAAAGACGACGCGGAAAACAGCCCCCGGCGCGGGCCGTTCCTCCCTTGACGAACCGTGCGGCGCCTTCGTCACTCTCCACAAGGGGAAAAATCTCCGGGGCTGCATAGGCAGGATGAGCGCGAATCTTCCCCTGAAGGAGACGGTACGCGCCATGGCCCTTGAAGCGGCATTCGGCGATCCCCGCTTCCCTCCCCTCCGCCCCGGTGAGGCTGAACAATGCCGTATCGAAATATCCGCCCTTTCCCCCATGGTCCCCTGCCCCGATCCCCGGCAGATAAAAGTCGGGGTACACGGCCTCTACCTTATCCGCGGTTACCGTTCCGGCGTACTTCTTCCCCAGGTCCCGGTGGAGCAGGGCTGGAATCTGGACGAATACCTGGACTACATCTGTGTCAAGGCCGGCCTTCCCGCCCGTTCATACGAAGAGCCGGACGCGAAACTCTTCACCTTTACCGCGGTTGTCTTCGGAGAGCCGGACTGAACAAATTTTTCTGTTGCCTCTGGTGCAATTCAGAATAAAGAACCGTATTTTCCCGTAAGTTCGGCCCGCGATCCTTTCATTTTTCGTCATTTTCGCATTTTTCGTTCCTTAATTTCGAGGCATTGCATGTTTTGAAAGGACCGTATAGACTGGTCCCATGAAAAAGCGATCCGCTCCCGCGCGGCAGGCAAAGGCGGCAAAGCAGGCAAAACTTGTCCTTGAGGACGGCTCCGAATTTTCGGGCTGGTCCTTCGGCAAGGCCCGTTCGCAGGCGGGGGAAGTGGTTTTTACCACCGGCATGACAGGCTATCCCCAGTCCCTCACGGACCCCAGCTTCCGCGGGCAGATCCTCGTGTCCACATGGCCGCTTGCCGGAAACTACGGCGTCCCGGTAAAACCCGGAACGGGGGAACCGTACCTGGACGAACAGGGTATTCCCCTTCATTTCGAGTCGCCGTTCGTGCAGGTCTCGGGTTTTGTGGTTTCCGAAGTCTGCGGGGAGCCAAACCATTTTTCCTCGGGCGCCACCCTTTCGGCATGGCTTGAAAAAAATAACGTTCCCGGCGTTTGCGGCATCGACACGCGGGCCCTCGCAAAACGGCTGCGGGAATACGGGGTCATGCCCGGGAAGATCCTTGTCGAGGGAAGCAGGGATGTTACCATTGATTCAGGCCTTATCGCCCATCCGGTAGCGGATGTTTCCCCGTCCGAAATACGGCGCCATGCACCCGGCGGAGACGGCGGCCGCGAAGAAGACGGCGGCGGCAAAGACCATCTTCCCCGTATCGTCCTTGTAGACTGCGGCGCCAAGGCGAACATCATACGCTGCCTTCTTGCCCGCGGAACCGAAGTGATACGGGTCCCTTGGGATCACGACCTGCGCGGCATTGAATACGACGGTCTTTTTTTGTCCAACGGCCCCGGAGATCCCAAGGCCTGCGGCAAAACCATCGCCATGGTGCGAAAGGCATTCCAGAAGGGAAAGCCCGTTTTCGGCATCTGCCTAGGAAACCAGATCATGGCCCTTGCCGCTGGCGGAGATACCTACAAACTTCCCTACGGGCACCGCGGTCAGAATCAGCCCTGTGTTGAAACAGGCGGCGAAGGCCGGCGCTGTTACATCACAAGCCAGAACCACGGCTACGCGGTACGGGGGGAAACGCTTCCCAGGGGATGGGAGCCCTGGTTCGTTAACGCCAACGACGGCACCATAGAAGGGATACGTTCGAAGAAAGGCCCCTTCTCCGCCGTGCAGTTTCATCCTGAAGGCTGTCCCGGCCCGCGCGACACGGAATTCCTCATCGACCGGTTCGTTGAACAGGTCAGGGACGGAATCATGAATAACAGGGAACCATGAACAGCAGGGAAACGGTAAAGAAAGTGATCGTCCTCGGATCAGGCGGCCTTAAAATAGGACAGGCCGGGGAGTTTGACTATTCGGGATCACAGGCGCTCAAGGCGCTGCGTGAAGAAGGAATCAAAACCGTACTGGTGAATCCCAATATCGCCACTATACAAACAAGTGAAGGCATGGCCGATGCGACGTACTTCCTGCCGGTGACCCCTGAGTATGTGAGGCAGGTAATCGAAAAGGAAAGGCCCGACGGAATCTTTCTTTCCTTCGGCGGACAGACCGCCCTTAACTGCGGGGTCGCCCTTGAGCGGGACGGGACCCTTTACAAGTACGGCGTGCGGGTTCTGGGAACGCCGGTGCGGGCCATTGAAGACACCGAAGACAGGGAACGTTTTGTAAGGCGCCTTGGGGAAATCGGGGCCCTTGTTCCGCGGAGTACGGCTGTGGCGGGAAAGAGCGGCGCCGAGGCGGCCGGAAAGGCGGCGGCGGAGGCCGCGGAGCGCATCGGATATCCGGTGATGATACGGGCCGCCTACGCCTTGGGCGGTTCAGGATCGGGAATATGCCGGAATGAAAAGGAACTCAGGCGCCGCTGTGACCGCGTCTTCGCGCGTACCAGCGAAACAGGAGAATCGCCCCAAGTTCTCATTGAAGAATGGCTGGGGGGCTGGAAAGAAATCGAATACGAAGTAGTCCGGGACGCAAACGACAACTGCATTACCGTCTGCAACATGGAGAACTTCGATCCCCTTGGCATACACACAGGCGAAAGCATCGTGGTGGCCCCGTCGCAGACCCTTACCGATTCGGAGTACCACAAACTGCGCCGCATCGCCATTGACGTGATACGGCATCTGGGCATTGTAGGTGAATGCAACATACAGTACGCCCTTGATCCCAAATCGGAAGATTACCGCATCATCGAAGTAAACGCCCGGCTTTCGCGGAGCTCCGCCCTTGCTTCCAAGGCGACAGGCTATCCGCTGGCCTTTGTCGCGGCAAAACTTGCGCTGGGCCATTCTCTCATTGACATAGAGAATCACATTACGCGGGCAACAAAATCCTGTTTTGAACCTGCTCTCGATTACATCGTGGTCAAGATCCCCCGCTGGGATCTTTCCAAATTCAAAAACGTGGATCTGCGAATAGGTTCCGAAATGAAATCGGTCGGGGAAGTGATGTCCATAGGCCGCGGTTTTGAGGAGGCGTTGCAGAAGGCGCTTCGCATGACGGGCACCGGCGCGCCGGGGCTTGCCGGGGACGATTCCCTCTGCGGCGCGGGAAGCGGCCGCGGCTTCGGCGGAAAAGAAGGACAGGCGGATATACGCGACGCCCTTGCGCGGCCGACGGACAGACGGATCTTCGTGATATACCGGGCCCTTGCCGAAGGCTGGACCGTCGAGCGCATACACAAACTGACCGGCATAGACAAATGGTTCCTCCATAAAATGGCAAACATCCTTTTGTGTGAAAAAGATCTCCGCGCGGCAAAAGAAAGCCTGGACAGGGAACTTCTCGCGCGCGCAAAGCGCATGGGATTTTCCGACGGACGCATAGGAGAATTTTCCGGCACGGGCGAGGCGGAAATACGGACCCTGCGGGAAGAGTACCGCATACGGCCCAGCGTCAAACAGATAGACACGCTGGCGGCGGAATATCCGGCAAAAACAAATTACCTTTACATGACCTATGGAACGGGCGGCGCGGTAAACGACGACACCGCCCCGGCGGCGCGGGGAGTCATGGTACTTGGGTCGGGGGCGTACCGCATAGGGAGCAGCGTGGAATTCGACTGGTGCTGCGTGAACGCCGTGCAGACGGCGCGTGCCCTGGGCCGCTATTCGATCATGGTGAACTGCAATCCCGAAACGGTCTCCACCGATTACGACATGTGCGACAGGCTCTACTTTGAAGAATTGACGCTGGAACGCATACTCGACATCTGGGAACGGGAACACCCCGGCGGCATCATCCTTTCCATGGGCGGACAGATTCCCAACAACCTTGCGACAAAACTCTACACGGCGGGAACGGTAATCTACGGCACAAGTCCCGAATCCATAGACATGGCCGAAGACCGGAACAAATTCTCGGGGCTCCTCGACAGTCTTGACATAGAGCAGCCCGAATGGAAGGAACTGACCGATCTTGCCTCGGCAAAAAAATTCGCCGCGGAGGCGGGCTATCCGGTGTTGATACGGCCGAGCTATGTCCTTTCGGGCGCCGCGATGAATGTTGCGTGGGATGACGCGAGCCTTGAAAAATCACTGGGCCTTGCGGCGGACGTTTCCCCCGAACATCCTGTAGTCATCTCCAAGTTCGTGGAAAATTCCAAGGAGATAGAAATAGACGCGGTAGCAAAGCGCGGCGAAATTATCTTTCACGCGATCACCGAACACATAGAAAATGCCGGCGTCCATTCGGGCGACGCGACGGTCGTGCTTCCCGCCCAGCGGCTCTATATAGAAACGGTTCGGAAGATACGGCGCATCAGCGAACAGATAGCCCGCGCGCTTGATATTACCGGGCCTTTCAACATACAGTTCCTCGCCCAGCGCAACCGGGTGCGCGTCATCGAATGCAACCTCCGCGCATCGCGGAGCTTCCCTTTCTGCTCAAAAACAAGCCGGGTGAACATGATAGATCTCGCTGTGCGGGCCATGCTCGACGAAAAGGTTGAAAAGCCGTCCGTCTCCGCCCTCGACCTTGAATGGGTGGGAGTAAAGGCGGCGCAGTTCAGTTTTTCACGGCTTCATGGCGCGGATCCCGTGAGCGGCGT
>JAIROE010000329.1 GCA_031257715.1 Treponema sp.
TTCATACCCCGGAGCAAGCGCGAACCGAAGGTTCGACGGGGTATGAACCCCGGCTTCCAATCAACATCCTGTTCGCTATCCGAATGATTAAGAACGCCCTCCGAAAGACAGTCCTGCCGTTAATTCCTTATCCTGCAAGCACTTACAAAATGGAGAATAGGGGATTCGAACCCCTGGCCTGTAGATTGCGAACCTACCGCTCTACCAACTGAGCTAATTCCCCGCAACTTCCTTCCACGTCAATATAGTCAGTATATCATTATAAACGCCGTTATATTGAATCGACCGTGATTCAGTTGTACCCCAAAATACGCATCCAGTCAATGGTTGCAAAATCCGGCCGCGTTTGAACAGGCAGCCCTCCACTTTCCACCATACTCCAATACTCTTCGGATTCTCCGTTCATTTACGCCGGATTACGCAGATTGGGATCAATGAAGATACCCCGCCATTATTGGCTATTGAATTGAACCGCCCCAGGAAGCGGGGTATTAGACCCCCCTCGAATAACAATGACGATGCAATGCCCCGGCCGGCGCATTGACAACATCATAATATTTTGATGGCGCACACGCCCTTTCACCCGGAAAAATTATGGCGCAATGCGGCGGCTTGCCGGCGGCGGGAGGGAGTGGTATCCTTAACATCCGCGGAAAAGCGGCGGGGGCGCGGAAGATAACCGCCCGGGAGGAAGCACATGTTCAGGATTGGAACGCTGGCCGACTGGTTCGGGAAGGGGCCTGTTGAAGGCATTCGGGAATCCCGGAAATGCGGCGCCGAAGGGGTGCAGCTCTACGCATCGAACGAACTGGATCCCCGGACGGTGAGGCCGGAGACGGTAAGGGCGGTGCGGGATACCGCCGGGGAATGCGGGCAGGAGGTGACGGCCCTCTGCGGGGAACTGGGGGGCCATGGCCTTGAAATTGCCGCCGGCAATCCCCAAAAGATCGACTACCTCAAAAGAGTAGTGGATCTTGCCCTGGAGCTCGGCTGCCGTATCGTCACTACCCATATCGGCATTGTTCCCGCCGACAGGATGAGCGAAAAATACGCCGTCATGAAGAGGGCCTGCGTTGAAATCGGCGCCTACGCCGCCTCCCGCGGCGCGGTGGCGGCGATAGAGACCGGTCCCGAACCGGTTGCACGCCTTGCGGCCTTTGTGGACGCCTGTAACGGGGAAGAGGGCGGCGGAAACCGGGGCATCGGCATCAACTACGATCCGGCCAACCTCGTGATGGTGACCGGCGACGACGAAGTACAGGGGGTGCGCCTTGCCGCCGGCGCCATTGTTCACACCCACGCGAAGGACGGGAGGATGAACCACTTCGCCGGCCCCGAAGAGGTCTACGGCCTCTTTGCCCGGGGAGGGATCGACGCCCTCACCAGGGTTTCCGCATGGTTTACCGAGACGCCCCTGGGCCAGGGCAGCGTCCGCTGGATTCCCTACCTCATGGCCCTTAAGGAAACGGGTTACGACGGCTACCTTGCCATAGAGCGGGAGGTAAAGGAAAACGCCGCGGAGGACATCGCCGCCGCCGTCAATTTCCTTAAGGATCTGATTCCACAGTTGTAGGGAAAGATGGAATGCCTGAAGCCGGATTGGCCGGCATGGCGGGTATATCCTGCCGCCTCCCGGCGCCACGCAGATCGCGCCATGACGGCGGCCCCGGCAACAACGCCCCATTCTTGACCAGGAATGCCCCGTTCCTGGCCAGGGCAGTACCATCGTCCTGTATGACAACAAGGAAGCTTCGGCGGGGCGGCGCCGGATTTAACGTGGCGCAACGCGATTTTCTTGATTGGCCGGACTTTTATCAGTATAATAAAGTAATGAAAGACAATCATCTGCTTTACACTGTTTCTTTTTTGCTGCTTCCGTTTATCTTCTCCTGTCAGGGCGGCCCCCGGAGTGTGCCGCGGGACGGCGGGAACGCGGAATTTCCCTCCAGGACGATTGAAAAGGACATTATCACGCCCCGGAAAACGGGGCGGATTTCGGTCTCGCTCTCGCTGCTTGTCCTTCCGGAAGAGGGGAACCTTTCCCCCTTATTGAAGAAGCTTCTTTATGACGGCATGAACTGCGAGCAGTACGCGGAGGGGATTATCGCCTCCCTCCGGAAGAATTCCGCCGCGATGGAGGAGGCCCAGCCGGGCGTGGAAGGGGAAGACGGAGATGAATCCCGCTGGTACTATACCGAGGCGTTTACACCGGTAAGGGAGACCTCCGATCCCGACATCCTTGTGATAAGCCACAAGAGGGAGTACTATCTGGGCGGCGCCCACGGCATGCGCGAAGGGCGCTACTTTGCCGTGAGATGCTCCCGGAAGGCCGCGCTTTCACCGGGCGATTTTGTTCCGCCCGAAAAAAACGGGGCGTTCCTTTCCCTGATAGAAGAAGCCCTCCGGGAATACTCGGAGATTAAACCGGGCGCCCGCCTTACCGAAGGAGGCTTCTTTAAGGATACCCTGGAAGAGATACCGGACAATTTTTATCCCGGCCGGAGGGGAATGGTCTTCGGATGGGACCCCTACGAAATAGCGCCGTTCTCCATGGGCCCCATAGAGGTGACGGTCCCCTGGGAAAAGATCAGGGCACTGCCGTAAGTCCCCGTGAGTATCCGCAGCAAGATCATTTGGGTAGTGTTGCCGCTCCTGGTCGTGGCGCTTGTGTTCGCGGGCGCCGCGTCCGGCTTTTCGGCGGCAAACGGCATAACGGGCATAGCCCGGGAATTTTTCGGATTCAAACTCTTCGAACTGCGGAAATATGCGGAGAACCAGTGGACCCTCCTTGTCGAAAACGGCTATGCCGAAAATCCCGATATGGTGAACGCGGCGAAAAAAGCCGTTGAAATCTACGCGGGCGGCATAATCCCGGGTGAAAGCGAATGGATTTTTGCCCTTGACGACGGAGGCGCCCTGGTGATGTCCGCTTCGGGCGGGGAGGTCCCTGAAATAACGGCCGGGGAAGGGGCCGTCCTTTTCGCCCTGTTTGATGAAAAGGACGAAGAACTTGTAACCGCCTTTGCCGGCGGAAAAGAGCGCGTCATGCGCTCCTTTTATTTTATCCCCTTTCAGTGGCGGATAATTCTTTCCGAAGAGAAAAGCGTCTTTTACCGGGAGGTGGACCGGATCAAAATACAGACGGCGGCCGTGACGGCATCCTCCTCCGTCATTGCCGTGGTGCTGCTTGTCCTCTTTTCACGCATAGTGACGGGGCCCCTGGTAAAGATGGTCGGCGCCATGCGGAAAATCATCGAGACCACGGACCTTTCCTCAAGGATGGAAGTGGCCTATAACGACGAGACGGGCCGGCTTGCCAATACCTTCAACATCATGACGGGGGAGCTCGAAAACGCCTACGGGCAAATCAAACGCTATGCTTTTGACGCGGTTCTTTCGCGGAAAAAAGAAGAGCGCATACGGCAGATCTTCCAGAAGTACGTGCCGCAGGATGTTATCAACGAATCCTTCAAAAATCCCGAACAGCTCCTGCCGGGCAAAAATATGGATCTGGCCGTGCTCTTTTCCGACATACGGAGTTTTACCGCCCTTTCCGAAGGGATGCCTCCCGATGAGCTTGTAGAACTCCTCAACCGGTATTTTTCCCCCCAGGTCAACGTCATCTACAGCCGGAACGGCATTGTCGACAAGTACATTGGAGACGCCATCATGGCCCTCTGGGGCGCGCCGCTGGAACACGGCGATGACGCCCTTCAATCGATCCTCTCGGGCATTGAGATGATCGATGCGTTGAAAATTTTCAACGACGATCAAAAGCGGCGCGGCCAGAAGGAAATCCGTATAGGCATCGGCATTAACTATGGCGAAGTAACGGTGGGTAATATCGGCGCCGAGCAGAAACGTGACTATACGGTTATCGGCGATCCTGTAAACCTTGCCTCCCGCCTTGAAGGCCTCACAAAAATGTACCATTCGCAGCTGCTTGTTTCCGAATTCCTTTACAATGAACTCATGAAAAGGGGAACGGAAGGGGAGGAGCTTTATTTCAGGCTGCTTGATACGGTGGCGGTAAAGGGAAAAACAAAAGGCGTTAAAATTTACACGGTAAAAAAGACCCTTGCCGGTGCGGAACAAAAGGCGTGGCTTGTACACGAAAGGGGCATGGAGCTCTATTACCGCCGTTCCTTCCGCGAAGCGGCGGAAGCGTTCCGGGAGCTTCTTTCACTGCTTCCCGGGGACTTTAACGGCGAAAACCTGTTAAGGCGCTGTGAAGCCTATACGCTGGACCCTCCCCCGGCGGATTGGGACGGCGTTGAAATCATGCATTCCAAATGAAGAACCTCGGGGTATGGACCC
>JAIROE010000058.1 GCA_031257715.1 Treponema sp.
CGGTCCACCGTGGCAAACTCCCTGCGGCTCCTCAGGCTTCCCGGCGCGATGAGGGACAGCCTTGAAAACGGCGCCCTGTCTCCGGGGCATGCCCGCGCCATACTGTCTGTTTCGGAAGGGAAAAAACAGGAGCTTCTCTTTGGTGAAATAATCAAACAGGGCCTTTCCGTCCGCGACGCCGAAAAACGGGCCGCGGCTCTTGGCCGGGACGCCTCCGGGGGCAAAAGCGCGGCCGCCGAACCCGGCGGAAAGACCGCCGCGGCTGCGGGGGGCGCAAAAGGCCGTGCCCCTGAACTGGGGGCCATGGAGGAAAAATTCATCGGAAAATTGGGAACCAGGGTGATAATAGACGGTGATCTTAACAGGGGACGCATCCATATCGACTATTACTCCATGGAGGATTTGGAACGGCTCTATGAAATTCTGGGGGGATAATGGCCAGCCTTTCGGTCAAGCAGAAACTCGGCTTTGGCATCTGTGATCTGGGCGGAAACCTCTTTTTTACACTCATGGGTTTCTGGACCCTCAAATATCTTACCGATACGGTAGGCATCGCCGCGGCATGGGCCGGCGCCGCCGTGATGACGGGCAAAGTGTGGGACGCGGTCTCCGATCCGCTCATGGGCTATATTTCCGACAGGACCGTTACCAAATGGGGAAGGCGGCGTCCCTATCTGCTTTTCGGGGCCGTTCCCATGATGCTTGCCATGTGGTTTTTCTTTTCAGCCCCCCAGGGAGGCCCCGCCGCGCTCTTCATCTGGGCCGTAACCGCCCTCATATTCCTCAATACCGCCGCCACCGTGATAAACGTTCCCTATTCGTCCCTTACCCCGGAACTCACTGATGATTACCACGAAAAAACCAGCCTCAACGGCTACCGCTTTGGCTGCGCGGTCTTCGGGACCATACTCGGGGCGGCGGCGGTACTTCCCCTGGTGAATTTTTTCGCCGCGGCGGGCGGACGCGCCGTTTCCTCCCCTGTCAAATTCGGCTGGTCGGCGGCGGGCCTTGTCATGGGAATCGTAATAGCCGTCACCGCTTTCATAACCTTTTTCAATACCAGAGAAAAGCCCCATCCCCTGCCCCCGGAAGGCTTTTTTTCAACCTACCGGGAAGTCCTTGCCAACAGGCCCTATGTCAGGCTTGTCGCCGCATACGCCCTGCACATCATGGGGATCACGTTCGTTCAGGGCATAATGGGGTACTACACCGAATACATATACAAAAGGCCGGATCTTACCCCCCTTGCGATGTTCATACTCCTCCTTGCCGCCATGGTGTGCATCCCCGTTTCGGTGCTGGTTTCAAAACGCATAGGGAAAAAACGGACCTACCAGATCTGTTTTGCGATTCTTTCTTCGGGCTGCCTTGTCATCTTCTTTTTTGGCCGGCTGCTCGGCCCCGTCTTCTTTCTCATCCTCATGGTCTATGCCGGCGCGGGAGTGGGTTTCAGCTATGTTTCCCCCTTCGCCATGGTGCCGGACACCATAGAATACGACGCCGCCAAATCGGGCGAACGCAAGGAAGGGGCCTACTACGGCATGTGGACCCTCATCTCCAAGCTGGGAACAAGCCTTGCCGTCTTTGTTTCGGGCATTATTCTTGACGGCGCGGGTTACATCGCCAACAGCGAACAGGGCGAAGGGGCCCTTTCCGCCATTGTCATCCTTATAGGCCCCATTCCGTCGCTCCTGTTTATCGCCGCGATGGTTTGCATACAGTTCTATTCCCTGGATGAAAGCAACTACCGGAAAATTCTGGGCAAAAACCCGTGAAGCGGGGGAACATTACAGGCGGGCGATGCGGCGCCGGGCCCATTACCGTATGTTGATGTAAAACCGTTCCAGATAGGCAATGCGCTTTTGCGCGTCGCCGCAGCGCGGGCTCTGCGGATATTCGCGGATAAGGCGGCGGTAATAATCAAGGGCGGTGCGTATGTCACGGCTGGGGCTTGACGCCTCGTAGAACCGGCCGAGAAGCCACCATGCCTCGTCGCTTCCCGAAGGGAAGCGCTCGCGGAAACCGTCCAGCACGGCGATGGCCGCGCCGACCCTCCCTGCGTTAAATTCCTCAAGGGCCTTTTGAAAATACGTTTCGGGAGGAGCGCCGGGGGGAATCGCGCCGGGCGGAAGAGACTCCCTCTCACCCGGCTCCGCCGTTTCGGATGCGGCCGCGCTGGCAACGCCCCCCGCACTGGCAATGCCGCCTGCACCGGCAACACCCCCTGCGCCGGAATCCGCGCCGTCCGCACTGGCAACACCCCCCGCGCCGGGCCGCCCGGATGCGCCCGCACCGGAGCCTTCTTCACGGGGAACTTCCCCAAGGGAGCCGTCCGCCGGCATGGCGGTTCCCGAAGCGGGAGGGCGGCCCTCCCCTGATCCCCCGCGTCTGAGTTCCGCTTCCTGGGCGACGCTGGGCCACCGGGGCTCGGCAGTTACCCTGCCCCGGTCCACGGGAGGACTGAACCAGCCCGCGCCGCCCGCAGCCGGGGCTTCCCCCACGATCACCTGAACGTGATCGCCCAGAATGTAGTCGCGTATGAAATCCTCTTTGTAAAATTTCAGCACATAGGTACCGGCCTCTTCGGCGCGGAAAATAAAG
>JAIROE010000090.1 GCA_031257715.1 Treponema sp.
CGCTGATGCGCTGCCGCAGCACCTGTCCGTCGGGCGTCACCTGAAAGAGGACGCCGTCCGCCGAAACAAGCCAAAGGGACTGTCCATCCCATACCGGCTGGAGGTAGAAAACCCCCGAAAGCTCCAGGGGAAAGCCGGGCAAAAGTTCGGCGCGCTCGTTGTAAACCGTCAGTTCCCCGGCCTGCGTGATAAACGCCGCAAGAAAGCCCTCTTCGCCCGAACCCGGCAAATTTTCCGCCGTAAAGAGGAGGGGAGAACCGAAGGCTATTCCGTTAACCGGAACCGGCCAGCCGGGAAGGACCTTTCCCGCGTCATCCAGGAGCCATATATCGCCCAGAAAGCGCTTGGGGTACACCGCCGCGCAGGTCCGGTTCCCCGCGGCCGCGAACGAAGGCGGCGCCCGGAGCGCGGCGGGGAAAGCCGTTTCCCACAGACTCCGGGAACCCTTTCCGTCTATGACATGGACTTTTCCCTCCTCGTCGCCAAGGAACAGCTTCCCGTCCCTGGCCGCCGGAGGGGCCGAAAGCCGCAGCCCCGTGGCAAGGGGAAACCCCCGCGCCGTCTGCATGTTTCCGTTCGCAAGGATCACCCGGCCCTGCGTCGTTACCACCCACACGGAACTTTCCTCCGGCGAACGCGGTTTTAGCCCTTCGGCCGGGATTACCCACAGCGGACTTCCCCCGTCAAGCTCGCAGATCGCCTGATCGGCGGGATTTACCGCAACGGCGAAGTTGTCCCGCGTAAAGAATACGCGGCTCAGGCCGCCCCGGTTATAAGCCAGGCCGTATACACGGTTCCCCGTTTTTCCCGCGATAGCCAGGGGATACCCCTGCGCGGGGTAAAGGCCCCGGCCCGAACCGGGATTCACCGAAAGCGAGAAGTGTATTTTCCCCCCCTCAAAGCCCATCTGTAAAAGCCCCTGCCGGTAAAGGCCCAAAACGGAACTTACCAGCGTATTTCCCCGGAGAAAAAAGGGAAGGGAACGGTCCAGCGAATAATAAATGGTGAAAGCCCCCCGGCTGTCTTCCGGGCGGGCAAGGCTCCGCCAGGCGGCCGTTTTAAGGAGGGAATCGTTTTTCTGAATTCCCCGCACCGCGGCAAGAATGGTTTCGGCGGATTCCGAAACGAAAAGGTATCCTCCCTCAACGGTGTAGTACGGCGCGGGAATACGCAGCCCCCACAACTGGACGAGTGAAGCGAAGAAATCGGGCAGCCGTATCTGGGGGACCCGCATACCGTCAAGGTTAAGACTTATATCTTCGGTAAGAACGACGGAACTGAACGCCTTGCTGAAGATCTCCTGCCGCTTCCGCTCATCTCTTATCTGGATGACGTACACGGGCGAGGGCCTTCCTTCCATTCCGAACACGGCGAATTCTTCCCCCGTCCATGAGTAAAGCAGATCCTCCAGGGAAAGCCCCAAAAGGCCGCGGCTGGAGGCGTCCGCCCGCCGCAGGGACGCCGTGAAGCTGTTTCCCGAAAAACTCCGCATCGCGTCAACCAGATCCCCCAGCGGCCCCGCCGAAAGAACGGTGGCGTACTGCACGCCTGAGGGAAGGAAACCCGAAAGGGGCGGATCGACGGAATTCCGCTCCACAATTTTCCGCAGGGCGTCATTACGGGCAAGGGCCGGAGCGGCGGCGGAAATGAAAAGCTGCTTGGGCTCTATGGAAATGGCAAGCTCCACAGGCGAAGGAAACTCCATGTTTTCCATCACGGCGGCAATGACGGGATCCTGGTCCGTCAGCATTCCCGCAAGAAATTGTGGGGCAAGAAGGACGGCGGCATCGTAGGTTTCCCGCCCTATTTCCTTGCGCCGTGAACCACGCACATCCCCTTCGCGGGAAGTCCCGTCCAGCACCGATTCAAGGAGCGCCGCATCGGTGGAAATAACCAGAAGATTGCGGTACGAGGCGATAAAAAGGGTTTCCTCCCGTGTCCTGAAACGGTACTCGAAGCGTGAATATGTTCCCGCCTGAACATAGTAGAGACCGGGGATGGTAACCGCCCCGGAAAGGGCCGGAAGGAAACGGAGGAAAGGGGCCAGCACCCCCGAATCCCACGCGGCAAGGAAACGCCCCCCGTCCAGAAGCGCCCCTTCCAGAGGCCCCTTCGCGGCAAAACGGACCAGCGCATTCTGCATTATCCCGCTTTCCTCAAAATCCCGCAGCAGGGGCAATACAGAGGAAAACACCGGACTGCTGAGGATCTCGGGCAGCGGCTCGTGGGCGAGGAGCCGCTCGGAAAGCCGCACCGGATTGGGAACACGGGTGTAGAAGACAAAAGAGTCGGGGATCACGTCCCCCGGATCTATCCTCCCCATAAAGGAAAGCCCCACGCACAGGAGGGGGATCCCTATAATGATAAACAAAAACACCAAAAGAACAACGGAAAGGCGCTTCTTCTTTTTCCTTTTCGCCCTGTTTTTCCCTTTTTTTTCTTCCGTTTCCGCAGTTTCCCCGGCCTCCGGCATTTCCAGATCTTCCGCCATGATGAAACATTTTACCCCATACCGCGCCGAAACGCTAGTCCCCGCATTGCGCCATAATTTTTCCAGGTGAAAAGGGGCCGAAATTCAAAACCAAATTCCAGCCGCAGGCTCCAGGCGGAGCGCCGGTTTTACTATCCACTTTTTGGCAGTTCACTTGCAAAAGCCTTCGATCCATCTCATCCTGCTCTTTCTTGAGTTCCACAGGATTCAGGAAAGACGATCTTTTCCAGAGCCCGGCTTTGCTTCCCTCACCAACATCAGGCAATTCAAGCAGCCGCTGACAGGGCGTCTTCGGATGCTTTTCATATTCCTTTTTATACCACCCGTTTTCAAGCTGCCTCTTGCCGGCCGCCTTGATCGCGGGATAACAATAATTCACCAGCGGGCACAGGTTCCGGTAAACCCGGAATCCGGGCACGGATGGCCCGCTCTTCGTCTGTGTCGTGTCATACCGGCTTTCGCACCACATT
>JAIROE010000091.1 GCA_031257715.1 Treponema sp.
CAGACCAGGGCCGCGGCGCCATAGGCCGGTACGCTGATCATATACAGGAGCTTGCGTCCGTACCGGTCGCCCAGTTTGCCTGCCAGGGGAATGGCCAGGGTCCGGGCAAGGCTTTCCAGGGTGAAAATCAGGCCGATATACTTCATCCCCCGGAGTTCCGTAACCGCGGCGGCAGCGTATACTCCCGATGCGGAGATGATAAACATGGTCGAAAAGGCCGCCAAAAACATGGCGGTCATAAAGGCCGGATTCTTTTTTGGTTTTACCGGGTCTTGGTTCATGAACCCGCTTCTCCTCATATCCGCATAATATACCTAAACTACTCAGGAAACAAGCAACTTCAGGAATTCAAAATATCACCCGTCAGGCTCATCTCCCCAGACATAAAATAATGCCGGTTCCAAACGCCCTGAAGCTCCTCCATGCGAGTGGGTTCTTGGATATGGAACCGCAGGCATAATTAAAAACAACCGCTGTCTTACCGGTGGCTTATTTTGACTTTGCAGAAAATATTGGACTTGTTCGACAACCTATTTTACTGAACCCTGCTTGGTTCGGGTTGTCAAACAAGTCTCGCAAAATGCTCTGTATTTTGCTGTTTTTATAAGGAATTTGTTCGATAACTGAGGTTATCGAACAACTCTACTGTTTGCCGTGGAAATTTATAATGGACAAACGTTTAGTACTTTTTGTCCCCGTGACATGCGGCGCGGGCTACCCGAAAAGCTTTTGCTGTATGGCGGCGCCGGTGGGCGTGGCGGCAAGCCCGGCCTGGGCCGTTTCCTTGAGGCTCCGGGGCATGGCCGCCCCTATTTCGGCCATGGCCGACACAACTTCGTCAAACGGAATAACGCTTTCGATTCCGGCAAGGGCCATTTCCGCCGCCCCAATCGCGCACATAACCGCCCCGGCATTGCGCTTAACGCAGGGAACCTCCACAAGCCCCGCAACCGGATCACAGACAAGGCCAAGCTGATTTTTAAGGGCAATTGCCGCGGCGTGAAGAACCGCGGGGGGGCTCCCCCCGGCAAGCTCGACAAGGGCCGCGGTCGCCATGGCGGCGGCGCTTCCGCACTCGGCCTGGCAGCCCCCTTCCGCCCCGGAAATCGACGCCTCGCCGGCTATGACAAGGCCCAGGGCGCCCGCGGTAAAAAGCGACATGACCGCGGCCCGCTCGGAAACGCCCTTTTCTTCGATCATTGTAAGGAGGGCCGCGGGGAGTATGCCGCAGGAGCCCGCCGTCGGGGCGGCGACTATCCGGCCCATGGCGGCGTTATACTCCGAGACGGCAAGCGCCCTGGCTATGGCGCCGGCGCAGAAAGAGCCCGCAAGGCTTGCGTCATTGGGGGAAGGGCCTTTCCGCACTTTTGCTTGCATGCGGGCGGCCTGCCCCCCGGAAAGGCCGCTCGGCGAAACCAGGCCCGCGGCGAAGCCTTTTTCACAAGCCGTCCGCATCACAAGAAAATGTTTCCGCATTTTCTCAAAAACATGATCCGCGCTTTTTTCAAGCTGCCCGGCCTGATCCTCCAGCACCAGATCGGAAATGTTTTTTCCCGCGGCCGCGGCAAGGTCGGCAAGCTTCGCGCCTGAATGGTATTCAAGCATTGTTTTACCCCATAAAAGGTCTTTTTAAAACATCGCGGCTAGACGCGGCTGCGAATAAACACGACATTGTCAATGTGCGGAAGGGCGCGGAGCTTTTCGGCAATTTCTTCGTTCATCCCGCCGTCTATTTCCAGCACCATCACCGCCTGGTATCCCCGGTGAGGGCGGCTCAGCCGAAAATTCCCGATGTTGATCCCGTGTTCGCCCATAAGGCTCGCGACTTCGGCGATCATGCCGGGTATATCCTGATGGGCGATAATAAGGGTATCTTCACTTCCCGAAAACGCGGTTTCCATACCGTTGACGTTTGTAATGACAATGCTGCCGCCCCCAACGGAGGCCCCCTCCACGGAACATTCTCTGCGATCGTTTCCGGTGAGGAACAACCGCGCCGTATTGGGATGGGCTTTTGGGATTCTGATTTCGCTGAAACGTATCTCAAGACCGCGTTCCCCGGCTATGGCAAAACTGTCCCGAATACGCTCGTCGTCACTCGCCATGCCCAAAAGTCCCGCCACAAGGGCCTTGTCCGTGCCGTGTCCCCTGCCGGTTCTGGCGTAGGAACCGGTAAGGCCTATATCGGCGCGGCGCGGCTCCCCGCCGAGTATGTTCCGGGCGACAGCGGCAATGCGGAGCGCCCCGGCCGTGTGGGAACTTGAGGGACCAATCATCACCGGTCCGATAATGTCAAATACGGTCAAATGTTTTTAAATTCCTGTACCGTTGCGGATATCGCCTTTTCCGTGGGTATACGTTCCATACTGGAAGCGCCCACAAAACCGTCTATCGCGGGAAGATACTTGATAAAGTCTTTAAAACTTTCCGGCGTTGAAAGCGGGCCGCCGTGGGCCATCCAGATAATGCCGCTTTTTTTGCCGTTTCCCGCGGCAATGATTTTTTCCGTCAGGGCCGCGCTTTGTTCAATGGTTAAAGATTTGGTCGTCCCGATCATGCCGCCGACGGTCAACCCTACGTGGGCCACAATGCAATCCGCCCCCGCCTCGGCCATTCTGCGTGATTCATCTTCATTAAAAACATATACAATGGTGAAGATATTTTTCTTTGCCGCAATGCGGACCATTTCCACTTCTTTTTCATAACCCAGATCGGTAAGTTCCAGTTGTTCCCGAAAATTGCCGTCCACCAGTCCTATGGTGGGAAAATTATTTATCCCTGAAAAGCCTTCTTCCACTATTTTGTCCAAATGGCGTGATATGACCCTGGTTCCGTCCTGGGCAAAAACGCTGCATACTACGGGGATTTTTTTTACCACCGGCAGTACATACCTTGTCCCCAGCTCCATGGCCGTATCATTGGCGTTTCCAAAAGCCAGTATCCCCGAAAAACTGCCGTGTCCATGCATCCGGTAAAAACAGGAATTGAACACCAAAAGCATGTCCGCTCCGCCGGACTCAATCGATTTTGCCGAAAGGCCGGAGCCCGCTCCGGCAATCACAAGATACTTTCCCCGGCTTCTGGTTTTTTTTAAGCCTGCCAGAACCTCTTCGCGCGTATACTGCTGCATAATTCCTCCTGTCTACATCATGCCGATTAACAAATCCGCCGCATCTTCGCCAAAGCCCTCGTCGTAAAGATGCCTTTTGTCCTCGATAATCTCTACGTTTGTATTTTCTTTTAATCCGTTTTTCAGCGTTTCAAAAAGCGCCTCGTTTGCCTCGGGGAAATAAAAAATTTCACCGGGTTTGTCAATCGAACTTAAACCGCCGCGGGGAAGAAAAATCTTAACCGGAACCTTTGCCCTTTGCATCTTGCGCACGATAAATTCGCCTATTGCCTTGCATTCATTGACATTGGTCCGCATCGTAGTCATGGTCGGGTTATGAAAATTGAGTGTTCGTCCCCGGAATTTATCGGGCAGGGCGGATATCGGCGGGAGCACTACCGTGTCGGCGGCGCCGGGGACAAGCACACACGGGACGGCTTTCTCAACGGCGGCATCAAGCCGGCCCGGCCCGGCATCGTGAAGAGCGCCCGCAAGATGGGCGCCTATTTCCGCCAGGGTCATATCAAGTACGCCCTGTACAACCCCGTCACGGATAAAGTTTTCCATGGAGCGGCCGCCGGCCCCCGAAGCGTGAAACACCAGGGTCTCAAAACCTTTGTCTTCAAGGCGCTTTCTTGCCTTTGACACCCCCACGGTGGTTGTCCCATACATGGTCTGGGAAACCCGGCGTATTGTCCTGTCTTCCAGACTTTTTTTAAAATCGGAAAATTCCCTAAAATACCACAAAGCGCCCTGGGCGGCATAAGAAGCAAAGCGGCTAAAAACAAGCCGGGTAACGCCGTTGAGCCCGGCGACATCGGCAACGGAAGGAAACAGGGATATATCAGAATCTTCCAGATACCAGCGGGTATTGCCGGAAGCCAGGGTACTGAGCATCAGCTTTGGCAGGCCAAAAGGAAGGGCTCTCATCGCCTGGGTAGCGAGCTGGGTTCCGCCCGCCCCTCCTATGCCGATAAGGGCATGTACCTTTCCTTCCAGATACAAATTTTTTACAAACGTTTCCGCCAGCGCGGAAACTTCCGCAATGGCTTCTCCGCGCTTCATCGCCCGTATTTCTCCGGCGCTCTGTTTAGCGCCCTCACAGAGCTTTTCAAGGCCGACGTCGGGAGAGAATTCCGTGGCGGACTTTACCCCAACGTCAACAGTCAGGCAGTTTACCCCGTAGGACAGAATCTTTTCTTTTATATATTCCGACTCGGCGCCTTTGGTATCGTAAGTGGCTATAAATACTACCGCTGGTTTCAAACCCTAATTTCCCAGGGCTCTGTGCAGTTTCACATAATTTCCCTTTACGTCTTCATACACGCTTCGGAAAACTTCGTAATATTTGTCATATTCCTTTGCCACCGCTTCGTCGGGTTC
>JAIROE010000170.1 GCA_031257715.1 Treponema sp.
CCCTTGCCGAAGACGCCGCGATACGGGCGATTGGAAGGGCGATACTCTTTCCCGGTGTGGCGGATACCCTTGAGCGCTTAAAAGCAATGGGAGCGGAACTGTACATCGCCAGTACCGGTTCCCCCGCCCATGTCACCGCCGTTCTTGAAGCGTCGGGTCTCGGGCCGCTGTTCACAAGGCTTTGCTGCGGGAAGCCCCGGAAAATTGAAATGGTGCGTACGATAATAAAACAGAACGATCCTTCCCTCTTTATCATGGTGGGCGACAGGCGCTTTGATGCTGAGGCTGCGGGGCGTAACGGAATACATTCTGTCGGTGCGAGCTACGGTTATTGCGCCGAAAAGGACTATGATCTTTTTGATGAAATAATCAGCCGCCCTGAAGCATTGGTTGCCATGGCCTCCTGAAAACGGCCGCCTGAAAGCGCCGGTCAGGAACGAAAGCCGCAGGCGCCGGCGTAAAGGGCCAGCACTTTTTGAATACGGGCGGTTACCAGATCTTCGGGGCTGTTTTTCACTGTTCCTTCGCACACCTGCATAAAAAGATCCGGCATGAATTGGCTCAAGAGTGAAAGGGGAATTGGTTTTTCAGAAAGATTGCGGAAAAGGACGCCGATACAGTCGGAAAGACGTTTATCCGTCCAGTAATATCTGCACCGGTCGCTGAAGCTGTATTTTCTGGCGAAAGCCTTTTCCTTTTCGGTACCCCGGTAATATTTTTCCCAGTAATTCGGGATGGAACCAAGCATCACTTCCTCAAGGGTCTCTTCCAGATTTGAACGCGGATTTTTTTTGCGGAGCTGGTTCTCAATGTGGGCCAGTGAAAAGAGCGCTTCGCGAAAGGCGTAGGTCAGCCAAGGGCCGACCTTGAGAATTGCAAAATGATCCCGTACCATTTCCGCAAGGCCCTTTCCGGTCTGGTAATCGGTGGAATGCGCTTCGAAGACCATGGGCCCGTTGTCCAGCGCGCATCCAAGATCCTTCGCCTTTTCGTGATCGTAATAAAACACATGATCATTTCCGAATTCCACTCCCGGCTGGGCGACGACGGCAATTACCCTTTCCCAGGCTTCCTCCAGTCCCGCCCCGTAAAACGCCTGCCGCGTTATTTCAATGGTAGCGAGAACGCTTTCGCGGGAACTGGGCCGCACGGCCTCATGCGCATGGGCGCCTCCGGGGACGGGAACTTCGGTCCCGATGATATACAGGGGTTTGTTTTTTCCATTGGAGGAGCAGCATGTTTTTTCGGCGATTTCGCAGAGTTTCGCCGCCCGTTTCGCGGCGATTTCATCGGGCAAGGCCCCGGTTCTTTCCCCGCCGTCATCTGCGCAGAACATGCTGGCGTCAAGGTGAAGTTTGAGGTAGCCTGCTTCCGCATAGGCTTTTATGAGCGCGCCGGCTTTTTCCATGGCGACGGCCGCGTTTTCACTCCGCCATACGCCGGGCCCCAGATGATCCCCGCCGAAGATGATCCTTTCACCGGGAAATTCCACCCCGGAGGCAATGGCAAGTACCTGCCGCATGAATTCCCGGGGAATCATGCCCGTGTAGCCGCCGTATTGATTCACCTGATTGGAAGTCGATTCGATCACGAGAAAAGAGCCGTCTTCCGCCGCCTGACGCATCGACGCCTTCAGCACCGCCGGATGGGCGCTGCATACCGAATAAACGCCGTAATTGTCTGCGGTGTTTTCCGGCCCGAAGGCTTTGTTTTTCAAAAGCCGTTCTTTAAGACTGTTAATCGTATCCATTGTATATTGGGGAACCATCGCGTATTGCCTGAGGGTATTATTTCATGTATTACGGGGAATTACAATGGGGGGGTACTATGTTTTCCAAATGCCGGAGAATATGATATACTATTCCTGTTCCAGAAAAAAGGAAATTTACAAGAGAATACAATTTATGGATCAGCGTTACTTTATGGATCAGCGCTACCTTGAAAGAAAGAAACTGGATCCCACGTTTCCATTTCTTTGCTGGAAAAGCGCCAAAGCGTCATTTCCGCTGCATTGGCATGACTGTTTCGAAATTGTTCTTGTCTCGGGAGGCAGCATGAATGTCTCCATAGATGACAGGGTATTTGAGGCGTCAGCCGGTGATATAATCATGATCAATTCCGGCGTCGTACACGGCTATCTGGATCCACATTCGGAAACGACCATAAAGGGGTTTCAGTTTGATATCACGTTTTTTGACGAAAGTTTTATAAGCCTGCGTGATACAATATTTCAAAATCCAATATTGGGGAAAAAGACGGGCGAGGCTGTCTGCGTCCGGCTGCGGCGGCTGCTGTACAAAATGTTCCACGAATATACGGAAAAAACCATAGGGTATCAGCTTGCGGTAAAATCAGGGCTCTACGAGCTCCTGCTCATGATACTGCGGGAAATGCCCAGGCAGGCCGGTGTATCATCGCCCAAATCAAAACAGATGCTCGCGCTCGTTCTCAAAAATATCGGCGATCCTGAATTTACGCTGACGAAAGCCGCGGGCACGCTGAATTTAAATAAATTCTATTTTTCCCATTTTTTCAAGAATATTACCGGACAGTCTTTTCATTCATACCTTGTCAAGACCAGGGTTTCTTTTGCGGAACGTTATCTAAGGGAGTCAAAAATGTCCGTTACCGATATAGCGTTTCATTCCGGCTTTAATTCGCTTCAAACATTCAACAGGGCCTTTAAGTCGTTAACCGGTTTTACCCCCAGGGATTATCGCCGTGAAAACGGCGTTTCCAATGCCGTAAAGTATGTTTTCCCCATGTCAACAGTCCGGGAAGGCTTCTAAAACCCCCGGCCGGGTTTTTGGTCTTCTACAGTTCCCTGATATAAATATTCTTCCAGCGGCAGACCGCGCCCGGAGCCCAACGGTCGTCCCCCATGCCGGGATCGTTGTCGTGGATCTCCAGTGCGATATGACCGGCCCTGCCCAAAAGTCCTGCCACCGCGGCTTTATCGTAATCGGGCCACTCAATTTTCCCGCTGTCCATCTCGTAGGCTTTGACCCCGTTTATCCAGGTGGTCAATACCGGATATTCCCCCACACAACGGACCCGAAAATTGTTCCAGCCGTTCCAGTTCCAGATCCTGAAAAATTCCTCCGGCTCAATGGCGTGGCTCAAGAGGGCTCTTTTGGCATCGGTGACGGGTTCCAGAGTTGTCTCCGGCTTTTCCATGATGAGTTTTTGCGGCCTGCCGTCGCCGTCCCGCAGAACATCGACGTTAAAGGAAATGGCGTGAAAACCGGAGATGCCGTTACCGTAAAAACCGCCAATTGCGCCCGACTTGCGGTGATCAAGGAGGATCTGGAATCCCTGTGTGGCCCGGCCCGTTGTCCGCACCAGGAGCCCCGTATCCACCGGCCAGTCGGGCATGGCGTCATAGGAAAGCTCAAAATCGGCGAATTTCCCGTCGGTCAAAAGGTAGCCGCCATAGCCCTTGATGCTTTGGGCTCCGGTAATAACCCCGTCAATAACCGACCACGCGCCGCTGGTGGATTGGGCCGTCCTGTAATGTTCGGTTGTGGTATCCGGTTCAGGCCCCCCGGGGTAACGTGCCGTGGGAAGCCGGGGCACCGCGTGCCAGCCCTTTAATGTGTTTCCGTCGAAAAGAACCCTGCCCCTGTCCGCCATATCTGTCTCCTTAAGTTTAAGGGTGAATTTGAAATCCCCTGTCCATACTAGACAGTCTTTCCAAAGATTGCTAGTGTTTGAAGCAATCCCCAAACCCGGCTGGTTTTGGGAAACTTGCCCGTAAAGGATTACCATGAATAACTCAAAGAAAGCAATCGCCATCACCGGCGCTTCCCGGGGGCTTGGCCTCGTGATGACCAGAGAATTCCTCGCCGCGGGGGATACGGTCTATGCCCTTGTCCGCGGCGGCGGCGGAAAGGAACTGTCCGCCCTTTTGCCGCGGTTCCCCGATACTCTGGTTACGGTGCCTTGTGACGTGGGGTCGACAGAAAGCGTGGGCAGGGCGGCGGAAGAAGTAAAGGCCCGTACAAATCACCTTGACATGCTTGTCAATAACGCGGGAGTCAATTTTGATATGGGGCATGTGGTCGATTTTACCCAAACCGATTTTGACGAAATGGAAAAGACCTTTAATATAAACACCGTCGGGGTTATGCGGGTGGTAAAGGCATTTGATCCCCTTTTGCGGGAGGGAAGCTGGTCTGTTGCCATATCTTCCGGTGCGGGAAGCATCACCCGGAATCCCGCCACCGAGGTTGAAATTGCCTACCGGGTGTCCAAAACGGCGCTGAACATGGCCTTCCGCCTTTACGGCAATACGGTGCGAAAGCGGAAAGTACGGACCCTGCTTGTCGATCCCGGCTGGATGCGAACCGCCATGGGCGGGCCCGGCGCCACCTGCGATCCCGAAGAAAACGGCCGCCTTATCGTCAGCCTGCTTAAATCCGCGGATACTCTGTCCGAAGATGTTCTTTTTGTCGATTTTAACGGGAAAGAAGTCCCCTGGTAGACAGACGTGGTTTTGAGATAAAACTTGACTGAATTAATATATCCCTCTTCAGGGCGGCTAAAAAAGCAAGATTTGAGAAGTATTGGCAATTATTGGTAAGCCCGATTTTTCTTCGGGATGTATAATTGCTACTTTCCGGAAGGAAAAGTTGATATTTATTTATCGGGAGGTATGTGTAATGAAAAAATTGGGTGTGTGCTTGTTGCCGGTTCTGCTTGCCTGTATGGTTTTGCTGCCGGGGTGTCAAAAAGAAGGCGGCGCGGCCGCCGTTGCGGGTTCCAAACAGCTGTTGAAATTCTGGTATCCTTTTGGCGGTGATTCCGAGAAATGGGAGCTGTGGGTAATTGACGAATTCATGAAGGATAATCCCCAATACACGGTAGAATCTACCTATGTACCGGAAGCGGCGGGGATTCGCAACGGAAAATTAATGGCCGCCATCAATTCGGGTGATGTGCCCGATCTTATTGAAAGCGACGCGCTTGCGGAAACCTATTCCCTGGCGGCGCAGGGAGCTTTCGAGCCCCTTGACAATGCCTTTAAGGAAGTAGGGATTAATGTTGACAATATTAATCCCGCCGTTATCCCGTTGATGAAATACAACGGAGTTACTTATATTTTCCCCCACAATACGGATACGATCCTCCTGTTCTATCGTACCGATCTTTTCGAAGAAGCGGGTTTGGATCCATCCAGGCCGCCCAAAACCATTGCCGAACTGGACGAATACGCCCAGAAGCTGACCGTTTCCAGCGGCCGGGATGTGACCCGTTATGGCTTTATTCCCTGGCTTGACGCCGGCGCGGATGCTCCCACATGGTACCGCCAATTCGCCGCCAGTGTTTACGACGTTTCAACGGATACCCTGACTCTGGCAAATCCCGCGGTGGCGCGGGTGTTTGAATGGCAGCGTTCCTATGCCCAACGGCACGATCCTGAACGGATGCGGGCCTTTACTTCCAGTTTGGGCGCGGCCTTTTCCCCGGACCATGCCTTTATGCAGGGCAAGGTGGCCATGACGGTGATAGGAAACTGGTTCTGCAATGCTTTGCGGATCTATGCTCCGGATACCAAATTCAACGTGGCCCCCATTCCGGCAATTGACGCCGATCATTACGGTGGCTGCAGTCTGACCGGCAATAATTACGCTTCTCCCAAGGGCGCCAAGAATGTAAACGCGGCGGTGGTTTTTGCCGATTATACCCAGCAGAGCAAAATTCTGGAGGATAATAACGCCCAATGGCGTTCTCTGGGCATTTACAAGGGCGCATATGAGGGATTATCCCTTTATGAGAACAAGGATCCCTACCTTATGGTGTGTATTGACGTGACCTTTAACAAGAATTCCGGACAGTGGGTGTTGTCTCCCATAACCAACATGCTGAATGACCGCTTGACGGCTTTTCGGGATGAGGCGATTTACACCAACAACAACATTATGGAAGGTCTGCGCAATCTTGAGACTGCTCTACAGAGCGAGCTCAACCGGACTTTACAGAGGCAGTAGACGGGAGGACTGTCCCCCGGCGGTTTATATGGCGGCTTGCCGTGTTTTGTGCCGAAGGGGGACGGTCCTGTTCTTTGCCAGGGCAAGGGGGTAATAATGGCGGAAATTAATTCCCTGCGGAAATTATTAAGGAAGGGCGTAAGTCGCTATTGTGAACTTCTGGTGCTGTATGCCGCGTTGATAGTTTTGACGCTGGTTTACGGCGTTCCCTTTTATTGGCTTATAATCAGTTCCCTCAAGACAAGTACGGAACTTTTTACGGTCCCGGTAGTATGGTTCCCCAGGAATCTTCAGTGGGCCAATTACGTGCGGGCTATTTTTGCCTTTCCCTTCTTTTTGTATCTGCGGAATACCCTCTTTATTGTTGCCTGTAACATTGTTGGTTCCGTCTTTTCCGCTACCCTTGCCGGATACGGTTTCAGCCGTATCAAGTGGAAGGGCCGGAACTGGGTATTTATAGTCGTGCTTATGACCATGATGCTGCCTTTTCAGGTAATCATGATCCCCCTTTTCATGGTATTCCAGAAACTCCGCTGGATCGGTACTTTCGCTCCCCTGACGGTAACCCCGTTTTTGGGGAATGCTTTTTTCATCTTCCTTATGCGGCAGTTCTTCCTCACCATTCCGGATGCCCTGTCGGAAGCGGCCTTTATTGACGGCGCGGGGGAACTGCGTATCTTTACCCGGATATGCCTTCCTCTGGTCAGGCCGGCGGTTACTACCGTGGCTATTTTCGCGTTCCTCAATTCCTGGAACGATTTTTTGGGACCTCTGCTCTTTATGACCAAGGACAAGCTGTACACCCTTTCCATCGGAGTTCAGCAGATTATGCATGCCAACGATCCCCGCTGGAATTTGCAGATGGCTATCGGCGTCTTGATGACGCTGCCGGTATTGATTATTTTCTTTCTCCTCCAGAAATACTTTATACAGGGTATTTCTTTTGAAGGCATTAAGGGCTAAGGGGGTATGGGATGACAGGCGCAAGACTGCGGGAAATGCGTACTTTACGGAATGGACTTATATTTATTTCTCCCTGGTTAATAGGTTTTTTCGGATTTACCCTTTACCCGATGATACGGGCCCTTTATTTTTCCTTTACCGACTATTCGGGATTGCTGCGGGCTCCGGTTTTTATTGGTTTTGAAAATTACAAGAACATGTTTCTTGATAAAATTTTTGTCACGGTCGTAAAGAATACCCTGTTTATGGTATTTGTAGGGGGAGCCTTTATTATTTTGACTACCCTCACAATCGCCATATTGCTGGACAACAAAAATCTCAAAGGTTTGGCGGGTTTTCGGGTTATTTTCTTTTTGCCTACGCTGGTACCCACCATTATTCTCTGTATCCTGTGGATATGGCTCTTTAATGTGGATTCCGGACTCATCAACAGCCTGTTGTCGGTCATCGGCATCCGGGGCCCCGGCTGGCTTGCAAGCCTGACATGGTCCAAGCCCGCCCTGATCATCATGCGGGCATGGGTTTCGGGCAACCTGATCATCATTTTTCTGGGTGGGCTTCAGGACATTCCCCGGGATCTGTACGAGGCGGTGGACATTGACGGCGGCAACCTTTTGCACAAGATTTTCCACATTACCCTGCCAATGCTCAAACCCATCATTCTTTTCAATGTGGTCAATACCATCAACGGCCTTATGCAGATGTTTGTGGAACCTCTCACCATGACCAGCCGGGGAGGGCCGATGGACAGGACATATACCTATGCCCTCTATGTATATCAGAACGCCTTCACCTATGGGAATATGGGATACGCCTGCGCCCTTTCCTGGGTGATGTTGATTATTACCATGTTGTTTACGGTAATATCCCTCAATTCGGGCGGGTATTTTGAAGAAAGGGAGAATTACTGATGATGCCGTTCCCGGCGGCCTAAAGCTGTTGCGACAAGGGGCGCCTTCGGGGGTTGCCTCATAATTATAGTTCAGGAGGACAAGGATGGGGAAAATTACAGGTATTGCGCATATTGCGATAACGGCAAAGGACATGGACAAGTCTCTTGATTTTTACACAAGGGTGCTTGGTTTCAAAAAATCATTTGAAATCAAAAATCCGAAGACCGGGGCGCCGTGGATAAACTACTTGTACATAGGCAATGGTCAGTTTGCGGAACTTTTCTATGACGGCGCTACAGATAACCCCTGGAAGGAAGATCTTTGCGGTTTCAGCCACGTCAGCCTCCTGGTCGATGATATTCATTCCGTCGTCGAGAGAATAAAAAAAGAGGGCGGGGTAGTGACCGGCGGTCCCATGCAGGGCGCCGACAATAACTGGCAGGCCTGGATAACGGACCCAGACGGTATTCGAATTGAGCTTATGCAAATTGTTGAAGATTCACCGCAGTACAGGGCGGCTCAGGCAGGATAATGAAAAGCCCTGAAAACTCCGGTTTTCAGGGCTTTTCCGCAAAGTTCTGTCACGTCTCAATCCTTGTAAAAACTTGTGACAAAGCGCCTGAAAATTGGGGGATTGTTCCGGTTGCAGGTTTGCGACGTTTCAGTATAAAAACCGCATGTCAAGCCCTGTCAAACGAGGGGTTTCTTGTTTCTTCTTATCTGCTTTTCCAGGTATCTTGCCTGCTTTCTTATAGTTGTAGCTATGCCGGTGTAATGTTTGTGCTGTCTTTTTTACCGCATAGCCTGCTTTGAATCCCTTGGGGTTTAATTCCCCGCCCCTTGGGGCGGTTAAAATCTGGGGGTGCGGGGGATATGTTCCCCCGCATACGCAAATATTTCAAGGTGAAATCTTCAATACCCCGCCGCAGAGCGCTAAACTTGACTCACAGAATCATGTGAGATACTCCCGGTAAGCCAGCAGGATATATAACTTCATCAGCCCTATCCATA
>JAIROE010000222.1 GCA_031257715.1 Treponema sp.
CTTCCTTCAGGCGGACCATGAAACAGGCCATCAGCAACGCGATCAAGAAGGGTAATGCGCAGGGTGTCAAGGTGAGGCTTTCCGGCAGGCTCGGCGGTGCGGAGATGTCCCGGACCGAGGAAGCCAAAGAAGGCCGCATTCCCCTGCATACCCTGCGGGCGGATATCGATTACGGGTTTGCCGAAGCCCACACTACGTTCGGCTCCATAGGGGTAAAGGTGTGGGTGTATAACGGCATGAAGTACGGCAGGGAACAGAAGGAAGACGCCGGGGCGCTGGTCCGCAAGCGGCGTTCTCCGGCGGCTGCGAGAACTTAGGCCCAAAGGCCGATGAGAGGGTAGTATGTTAAGTCCGAAACGTGTACGGCATCGTAAGGTTCAGCGGGGTAACATGCCGGGGAACGCCACCCGGGGGAATACCGTAGTCTTTGGGGATTACGCCCTCGTTGCCATGGACAGGATGTGGATTACCAACCGCCAGATAGAGGCGGCCCGTATAGCCCTGAACCGCCACATAAAGCGCGGCGGCAAAATATGGATACGCATCTATCCCGACAAGCCTTATTCCAAAAAGCCCGCGGAAACCCGCATGGGCAAGGGAAAAGGCGCTCCCGAATACTGGGTGGCGGTGGTAAAACCGGGAACGGTGATGTTTGAACTGGGCGGCATAGAGCGGTCCATAGCCGAAGAGGCCATGACTCTGGCGGGGTCCAAACTCCCCATCAAGACCCGGTTTGTGTCACGCGCCGATATGGAACTGGGAGCATAGGAGCGGGGTATGAAGAATAACTTTAAGAACCTCAGTTTTTCTGAACTTAAGGTCAAGCGGGAGGAGCTTAAAAGGAAGTACATGGAATTCCGTTTTCAGGTCGTTATCGGTCATGTCGATAATCCCCTGCAGAAGCGGATAATGCGCCGTCAGATCGCCCGGCTTAATACCCTGATCCGGCAGCATGAAATGAATGTGGCGGCGGCGCCGGCAAAGGAGTAGAACCGTGTCAGAAGAGGCTGTCAAGTCGGAAGGAGCTCTCGGGCCGGAAGAGGCCGTTAAAACGAAAAGCGGGAAAAAGGAATTTGTGGGAATCGTCAAGAGCGACAAAATGGACAAGACCATCGTGGTGGCTGCCGAGACGCTTGCCCTTCATCCCCTGTACAAGAAATATGTCAAGCGGATCAAGAAGGTGAAGGCCCATGACGAAAAGAACGATGCGAAGACAGGCGACCGCGTCCGGGTAAGGGAATGCCGCCCTGTCAGCAGGGAAAAATGCTGGCGGCTGGTGGAAATTCTGGAACGCGCCAGGTAGGGAGCGGAAGAAAATGATTCAAACCGAAAGTTTCCTGAATGTCGCGGACAATTCGGGGGCAAAAATAGTGCAGTGTATCAAGGTGCTGGGCGGTTCCAGGCGGAGGTACGCGGGCATAGGGGACATCATCGTAGTGGCGGTGAAGGATGCCCTTCCCACCTCGGCCATCAAAAAAGGCGCCGTTGAAAAGGCGGTGGTAGTGCGGACCCACAAGGAGTACCGCCGTCCTGACGGAACTTATATACGCTTTGACGACAATGCCTGCGTCATCATCGACGCGGGTATGAATCCCAAAGGGAAGCGGATCTTCGGGCCTGTAGCCCGGGAACTGCGGGAGAAAGGCGATTTCATGAAAATAGTGTCTCTTGCACCGGAGGTTTTATAATGGCATTGGCGGTGCATAAATTCAAACTTAAAAAGGAAGATACGGTTCAAATCATTTCCGGCAAGGACAAGGGAAAGCGGGGCCGTATTCTCAGGATACTGCGGGACAAGGACCGGGTGTTGGTTGAAGGGGCGAATATCGTCAAAAAGGCGAAGAAACGGCGGAACCAGCAGGACAGGGGCGGCATTATCGAAATAGAGGCGCCGCTTCACTATTCAAAGGTGCAGATAATCTGCAAGAAATGCGGACCGACCCGTATAGGGTACAAGATAAGCGGAGACGTCAAAACCCGTGTCTGCAGGAAGTGCGGGGAGGCCCTGTGATGAAAGGCTATGAACCCCGGCTCAAAAAAATATACCGCGAGCAGATAGCGCCGGAGTTGTTTAAGGAATTCGGCTATTCTTCTCCCATGCAGACCCCGCGGCTCGAAAAAATAGTGGTGAGCATGGGGGTGGGCGAAGCCCTCCAGAACAAGAAGTTTCTGGATGCGGCTATTGACGATCTGACCCTTATCACGGGGCAGAAGGCGGTCAAAACCAGGGCGCGCAAGAGCATCGCCAATTTCAAGATCAGGACGGGGCAGGAAATAGGCGCCAAGGTGACCCTCCGTGGCGCCATGATGTACGAATTCCTCGACCGCCTGGTAAACGTGGCCCTTCCGCGGGTCAAGGATTTTCGGGGCGTGAACCAGAACGCCTTTGACGGCCACGGAAATTATTCCCTTGGCATAACGGAACAGATAATTTTCCCGGAGATAGATTTTGACAAGATCGAACGGGTTGCCGGACTTAACATCGTCATCGTAACGACGGCGGGAACCGATGCGGAAGCAAAGGCCTTCCTCGCCAGGTTCGGTATGCCTTTCAGGAAATAAGGAGGCGGCATGGCAAGAAAAGCAATGATCATCAAGGCGTTGCGGACGCCCAAATATAAGACGAGGAAAGTTAACCGCTGCCGGATCTGCGGAAGGGCCAGAGGTTACCTCCGCAAGTTTGAGATGTGCCGCCTTTGCTTTCGCAAATATGCGAGCGAGGGGTTAATCCCCGGCGTCACCAAATCAAGCTGGTAAAGGCAGGAGAAAAGGATGAGCGTATCTGATCCCGTTGCGGACATGCTGACCAAGATCCGGAACGCCGGAATGGCAAAGCATGAAAAAGTTGATATCCCCACCTCGAAGCTCAAGCTTGAGATCGTCAAGATTTTAAAAACCGAAGGGTATATCAAGAATTTCAAGAAGGCGAACCAGGATGGCGTCAATGTTATCCGGGTTTTCCTTAAATATGATGAGGGAACCGCGCCGATTATTCACGGTATAGAAAAGGTTTCCAAGCCGGGCCGGCGGGTGTATGCCGGCTATAAAAACATGCCGAGGGTGTATAACGGTTACGGCACCCTCATTGTCTCAACGTCCATGGGTGTCACCACGGGCAAAAAGGCCGCCGAGAAAAAAGTCGGCGGCGAGATAATCTGTACCGTCTGGTGATCGATCCAGGAGGAAGTAAATGTCGCGTATCGGAAAAATTCCGGTCAAGGTTCCCGGTGGTGTCAAGGTTGCCTTTCAAAACGGTATTATGACCGTGGAAGGCCCCAAAGGGAAATTGAGCCAAAAGTATCACCCCGTTATCACCTTTGAGGACAAAGGGGAAGAGATCGTCGTAAGCCGGCAGAACGAGGAAAAACAGACCATGGCCTTTCACGGACTCTACCGTAACCTCCTCAACAATATGGTGACCGGCGTTTCGGCGGGTTTCAGCAAATCGCTTGTTATTACCGGCGTTGGTTACCGGGCGGAGGTACAG
>JAIROE010000228.1 GCA_031257715.1 Treponema sp.
GTTCCTTCAGGATTTCCCATGTCGGCGACGAGTTTGGGCCGGTTAATCCGCATGAAAAAAGCGCCCTCCGCCCTGGTCCCGTTTGCCTCCTCGTACCGATTAACGTAAAGGGGAATCTGAAAATCACAAAGGGGTGATTCTTCCGTTTCGGTGCCGTCTTTTTTGCTGTGGGAACCGCCTGTCTTGTAATCAATGATAACGCTCCCGCCGCCGGGAGAAATCGAGATCCGGTCAATGATCCCGTTGAGGATCATCCCGTTCCGTTCCGTTTCAAGTTTTACCTCAAGTTCTCCGACCCTGTAACCGTCAAAATAACGCGCTTCGGTTTTAAGGAGGATACGGAGCCGTTTTGTGACGGCCCTGGCCTGCGCGGAAAGAACGGGCGCCGCCAAAGGCCCCTGAAAGGCCTCATAATGCCGGACCGCCTCACCGGTACACTGTAGTGTCCACTCCCGGTAATGCTCCATGTGAGCGGAACGGAAAACGCCGTCTTCCCTACGTATCTTCTCAAAAAGATTTCGCAGAATTTCGTGGTAAAGAAGGCCGAGGGATGCGTCGTCAAGCATCTTCGCCTCAAGAGAAAATTCTTCAAGGCCCAAAATTTTCCGGTAGAACCAGAAGGCCGGGCACTTCATAAAGGGGTTGAGATCCCCCGTCGCCGAAACCCGCAGCGCACCCGAATCACCGCGCTGTTTCGCGGTGATTGCCCCGCGCAGGGGTTCGCGGGCGGCGCTGCCGGGGGGAAAGGGGCCGCAAAGCAGACTGAATGTGTCCTTTCCTTCGAGCGTATGCCGCCAGCGTTCAAAGCCCCCGCGCTGAACGGAAAAAAGCGCCGATGGAAAAACGGAATCGTACATGCCGCCCCCGGCCCACCACGCGCGTTCCTGCATGAAAGGATCGGGGGGCGGCGCGGGGGGCCTTTCGATCCGTCCGGCAAAAAAACTGTGGGGGATGGTCCAGCCCGAAAAACTTTCCCTGGCGGCGCTGATCCGGGTATGGCAGGCGGACGCCTCCCCGGTGCCGGGAAAAAGGTAAAGCCTGAAAAAAACATCCGACACGTCCCTGTCGGTAAAGCCAAGCCTGTTCCGTTTGTCGCTGCCGAGAAAGTTCAGCGGCCGGTAGCGGACCGAGGCGGCATCCTGCGAGGCGTTAAGCACAAAATGAAAGGCAAAGGGAGAAGCCGCGGCAACCCGGTAACGGAATACGCTGACTCCTTCCTCATGCCGCTGGGGCACATAACGCTGTTCCAGAAGAACCGAAAGAAAAAAATTGAAAGCGTATCCTTTTGCCCCTTTGCCCCCGGGAATAATCTCCCGGTACTCTTCTTCCAGCCGGACAAGGGAAGACAGTTCTTCCACACAGCGGGCAAGCACCGCGTTGCCTTCGCCCGTAACCGCGCCGGCCGACAGGAAACCCGCCTTCCATTCGTCTCCCCCAGGCCGGGAACCGCCGCCGGATCGCGCGGCGTCCTTCCGGGCCGCGTCCTGCACATTCCAGGCCGGGCCGCGGAACGCGAAATAATGCTTTCGTACACCGGAGAATGTTTCACTTTCCGTCATGGCAAGAAGGGCCGACTTGAGATCCTCGTAGTAGCGTTTCAGTTTTTTTTCACCGGGATTTTTTTTGAAGGCCTCGAGCCAGATATCCTTCGCGTCCCCGTCTTCACGATAGCCCGAGACGCAGTTGTTTTCAATGCCGAATTCGATTAATTCCCGGTTAAGATCGGGACAGCGCCAGGGCAGATATTCGTTGAGGACAAGGGCCTTAAGCGAAGTAAAGGAAAAATTGTTCGCGGCGCATCTGCCGGCAAGGGCAAAGAGGCGTCCGGCGTTGTAGTCGCTGAGGAAACGGCCGGACCGGCTCCGGCAGGGAACGTTGTAGAGGGAAAATTCCCGCAGAAGATATGGCTCCATATCCTCATGGCCGGGAACGCTGACAGCAATGTCATCCCAGGGTATTCCCTTTTCATCATGCAGGGCTCGCATCTCCAGAACCGCCGCGCGGATTTCGGCCCGGGAATTTTCGTACAGGTAAAGCGGCGCCGTTTCGGCAGGCGGAGTTGCAACAAGATGCACCGTTTTTTCGGGCCGGAGAAGCTCCTCGAATTCCTCAAAGTCCTCCATGGCCTCATAAAAAAAAATGTAATAATCGTGTTCACGGTCGCACAGGGGCGGCCTTTCCCATGCTGGTTCAAAAAGACCGCTGCGGTCAAGAAAGGCGGCGTATTGCCTCCTCAGCAGTTTGAGATCAAGATCCTCATCGTCGGGGGGCGTGTCCGCCTGCCGGTCTTCCCAGAGGGAAAGTGAGGGAAGGATCTTTGCGATGGACGCCGCGAATACCCCGCCTTCTTCGGCGTACTCGGGCGGTATAAGGGCGCGAAACGCCTCGCCGGAAACAGGCCCGCCCGATGCCGCGCCGGCCCGTACAGCCGCGGCGTTTTTTCTGATGAGGTCTCCTGTAAAAAGCCGGCGCAGCGCCGCCGATACAGGCCGCCTCTTTTGCACCTCGGCCCGCACCGCTTCTTCCTTGAACCTGTCCCATGCAAGGAAGCGATCCACCGCGACGGAACGCCGGCCCGTAAAGACGCAGGCCTTGCGGGCCCACAGGGACGCGGCGGTTTCGGAGGGAAACACAAAACGGGCGGATCTTTCGGCAATATGACGGGTAATAATATCGGCGACAATATTCATCCAAAACCACTATAGCACAGACCGTTCCGGCTGTATATCGCCGGATTCCCGCTACCAGCCCAGAATGCGTTTCCTGTAAGCTGCCCCTACGCGGGCAAGAACCTCCGCCGTGCCTTCTCCGCTTTCACCCGCCTCCGTCTTCCGGCGGAGATCAATCGTAAACTGGTTCATGGAAAAATGGCGGTAGAGAAAGATCGATTTCCCAAGGATCTTTTCACCCGCATACAAATTCCGCAGCGTTTCGGTGTAGGCTTCAAAAATACCGCCTTTCCTCATTTCGGAATAGCCGGTTATCCATACCGGAACGGTCCCGGCGCTTCCCTTTGACAGGGCCCGCTGAAATTCCAGCAGCAATTCCGCCATGACACGCTGCGACTCATCCATGGCGCGGCTAAAAGCATCGGCGCAGGAGGCGCTTCCGGCGTTTTCCCCGTTTTGCAGGCGGTACAGTTCTTTCAGCTCCGCGGTCCTTGGCGTATGTACCGGGGTCTTGTTGAGTATGATCACGTTTTTGCGGAAGTCCACGCCGAGTTCGGGACATCTCCGGAAAAAATTTTCGGCAATTTTGCCCGAAGGCCCCACAAGATAACGGCGGGCCGCCTGTTCACGGCGGCCGGGATTATCGCCCACAAGGATAAGCCTTATGCCGCAACCGGGCTCAACATCATCCAGGGCTTCGTTGTACACCACGGGCGTTTCCACCACATAGGCGGGACCGGAGCGTCCGTTCACCAGACGCCTCTGGAGTTCCGGCAGCCCCGGAAGGGCGGCCTCTGTTTCTTCCACGGCGTTCCTGAAACGGAGGCGCGCCTTTTCAAACGCGGTCCACGCGCTTTTATTCACTCCGCGCGCCCTCCGCCGGGGACACTGCTTTCATGCCGGCACATCACGGACTCCGCTTCCCAGCCATTTGTCCATGGTTTTAAGTACCTCGGCTATGTCTATGGGTTTCGCAAGATGATCGTTCATGCCTGAGGCAAGGGCCTGGTCTATGTCCTCGCGGTAGGCGTTGGCGGTCATTGCGATGATGGGAATGGTTTTCGCGTCCGGGTGGCTGAGTCCTCTGATGCGGCGGGTAGCCTCGTGTCCGTCCATGTTGGGCATCTGCACATCCATGAAGATGAGGCTGTAGTACCCCGGCACGGAAGCGGCAAAGGCATTCAGAGCCTCTTCCCCGTCGGCGGCCTCGTCAATTACAAGCATGGCACCGGCAAGCAGCTCCGAAAGAATTACCCGGTTGATGTCGATATCCTCAACGAGGAGGATGCGTTTTCCCGGAAATGTAAGCGTCACATCGCCGCCCCGGGCCTTCTCGACGGAGATCCCTTCGGCGGCGTCAAAATCAAGGGAGAACTCAAAAACCGAGCCTTCGCCGAAGACACTCTGTACGGTGATGAGCCCGCCCATCTGTCTTATCAGATTCTGGCTGATGGCAAGGCCGAGCCCGGTTCCGCCGTAGCGCGAAGAGATGCTGTTGTCGGCCTGTTCAAAAGCGATAAAAAGATTCTTCATCTGTTCCGGTTTCATCCCTATGCCGCTGTCGGCGACCATGAAACGCACCCTGATATGCCCGTCGTCTCCGGCCGTGCGGATGGCAGAAAAACGGATGCGGCCCTCGTCGGGCGTAAATTTGACCGCGTTCCCAAGGAGGTTTATCAATACCTGTTTGAGCCGGAGCTTGTCTCCCAGCACCCCCGCGTTTCCCTCAAGGCCGGTAAAATCAGTTTCAAAGGCAATATGTTTTTCCTCACAGCGCTGGAGGATGATGTTCTCCACTTCTTCCATGGCAACGCGGAGCACGAAAGGTTCACGGGCCATGACGAATTTGCCGCTTTCTATTTTTGACATGTCAAGCACGTCGTTGAGTATTCCCAGAAGATGCCGGGAGGCGGCGGCTATTTTCTCAAGGGAAGCATTCTTCTTTTCCACGGTATCGCCGCGGCGGGCTATTTCCGTCATGCCGATGACCGCGTTAAGCGGAGTGCGGATCTCGTGACTCATGCGCGCAAGAAATTCTCCCTTTGCCTGCGAAGCGACGCGGGCCGCGGCGGTCTGCACCTCAAGCTCGCGGGTGCGCTGGTACACTGTCGCCTCAAGCCGCGCCGCCATCTGCCGGTTCCGCAGCAGCATGACGACAAGCAGAAGGAGGATAAAGCCCAGCGCTGTGGAAAGCCCGATGAGGTAAGGCTTCTGCGCCCTTGCAAGGGCCCCCGAATAATCAAAAACACGGCGGGTCCAGTTGTCCACCACGCGCCCGGTGTCGATAAGTTCCTGTGTCTTGTCGATGATGGAACAGAGGACCCTTTCTTCCCGGTTAAAACCGAAAGAGGATTCATAGGGGCGGCGGAGAACCAGATTGGCCTTGTAGCCCGTGCGCTCCATATAGTTGGTAATGGAAAGGAGAAGATTTCGTGTTCCCATAAGAAGATCTATATCGCCTGTTTCCAGAGCGGCAATGGCCGCGGAACGGTTTTCGTACTCCACCGTGTTCCTGTGCCCCGAAAAAAGTTCGTGGAAAATTTCCGCATAGGCTGTTCCCCGTACAAGACCTATACGCTTGTAGGGAATATCGCTCAAGGTCACATCCTGATACGAGAAACTGGAAATGAACGCGTAATAATCAACAAGATACGGGGTAGCGGCAAGAAGATAATTCCGTTCGCGCGCGGAAGAACGGATAAGCTCCATGGTCATGGCGGCCCGGTGTTCGTTCAGCATGTTCACCACTGTTCCCCATTCATCCCTGGGCGTGTTGGCGTACAGAAAGCGTATGCCGGTAATCCGCTCCACCTCGCGGAGCATGTCCACAGCGATGCCCTGCCACTCCTCTTCGGTGTCGTTATAGAAACTGACGGGATAATTATCGGCTTCTATGGAAACGAGCACTGCGTTCTCCCCGTCCCGGTGTTCCTGGAGGTACTCCGCCTCCTCATCCGTAAGGCGGCTGAGCAGATGGTAACGGAGGTAATCCCTTTCGCCCGATTCGTACATCTGCGCAAAACGGTAGCTCCCGGCATACTTGAGATATTTTTCCAGTACCGAAATGATCGGGGCAAGTTTCGGATCGGCCGTCGCTATGGATACCATGTTGTAGGTAAGGGGAAGAAAATCCTCAATGATGAGGTTACCGTATGTCGAGAATATCCCTTCCACCGTTTCGTCCATGAACAGGGCGTCAATCTCCTTCAGTATCAGCTTCTGATACGCCTCGTTGTAATTGGCAATGGCGACTGAACTGTACGCCTGATGCAGCCACGGCGAGACCAGCGCCTCCGTAGTGGCGCCGTTCATGAAACCGTAGCGCAGCGGCCGCGAATTCCCCGTGATGGCAAGCCGGCCCGCGCCTTCCATGCTGACAAAGCGTATCTTCCGCTCCGCGATGGAAGAAGTCATGAAATAGCCTGAATCCCGCAGGGAAGAAGAGATCTCCCCGGAGAAGGCGATGCCGCCGCTTTCGATCCCCCGCAGGAGGCTGTCCCATTCGTAGATCACGGGCCTGAATTTAATGCCGAAGAAATCCGTAAGCCAGTCGCATACCAGCGCGGAAAAACCGCGGGTGGCAAACTCCTCATCGCGGAAACATTCGGTGCTCATCGTCATGCCGTAAGTAAAAAGGCTGGTGGAAAGGCGGAGCTCTTCTATGGCGGCCGTCTCTTCGGGGGTAACGCCGGGAATGTCCCGGTAAGAGGAGATCTCCGCGGCTTCACCGGCTCCCCGGTCCCGCGCGTCCCTGCCTCCTCCGCAGCCAAAGCACAGCAAAAAGACCAGCGGCAGTATGGCGGCCTTTTTCTTCATCACGACAGTGTTTTTTTTCATAGAGTTAACCACTTCCCGCTACCTGACTTGTTCGACAACCCGGGCGGCTGTCTCACTGTCCCGCGGTTTTCAGGCTTTCATCCTTGTAAAACCGCGTTCTTGATGGAAATCGTCCGGAAACCGAAGTTTCCAAACAACCTTGTTATTTAAAATAATTATCCAGGGCATCCTGAAAAGGCCCGCGGTAAGCGGCGATTACCTCGTCAGGCGTTACTTCCCCCGCAAGCATGGGAAGAAGGCTGAAACCCGTCCCCAGATGTTCCCAGAGGTCAAAACCGGGCCGGCTTGCCATCATCGTCGCGTAAGCGTAATTACGCTCCGTCATGTACATGGTTCGGGACCATTCGTCGTCGGCCCCAAACTCAAGATCGTAAT
>JAIROE010000247.1 GCA_031257715.1 Treponema sp.
AGCCGTTGTAGCCTTCCAGATTGAAGGGGACTTCGGGGATAAGGACGAAGTTGATCTCGTGGCTGGCAAGGGCGGTGTGGGCGGCGATAAAACCCGACTCCCTTCCCATCACCTTTACAAGGCCGATACCGTGAATTGCGGAACTGGCCTCCATGTGGGCGGCCATCACCACTTCCACCGCCTTGGCTACCGCGGTGTTAAAACCGAAGGAGCGGTCTATGATGGAAAAATCGTTGTCAACGGTCTTGGGAATGCCTACAAGGGCGATCTTGAGACGCCTCCTGTCGACTTCTTCGGCAATATCGAGGGTTCCGTGCTGGGTGCCGTCGCCGCCTATGGTAAAGAGCATGTTGAGGTTAAGCTGCTCCATGGCGTCGACGATTTTGCTCACTTCCTTGCCGCCCCCGCGGGCGCTTCCCAGATAGGTACCCCCCAGCTTGTGTATGTCGTCAACCTTGTCGGGGTCCAGTGTCTTGATGCCGTACTGGTATTCGGGAAGGAACCCCTTGTACCCGTAGCATATCCCCGAAATGCGCTTGACGCCGTAGCGGTACCACAGGCACCGCACAATCGCCCTGATGACATCGTTTACGCCGGGACACAGCCCTCCGCAGCTCACGATCCCCGCGTGGACATGGGCGGGCGTGAAGTAGATCATCTCCCGGGGCCCGGCGTTTTCCATCAACTGGGGTTTTTTGATGGTACTCTGCGCGCCCGGCTTTGCGACCGTATCCAGCCGGGTAAACTGATTGTCGTTGACATAATTGGCTATCATGTCCCCCTGCACGGTAGACATGGCGATGGGCGATTTGATGCTCCGTTTGCCCAGTTCTTCAATGCTAAAATCATAGGATTCACTCATGAATTCCCCCTGTTTTGATCTCTTTGTAAACTATAAAGCTTCATTTCCGCTTGTTCAATGGCCGGTTCCGTGCAATAGTGGTGTATCCGCCCCGGCCTGCGGGCCGGCGCTCCGGTCCCGTGTATCGCCGGCGAAGGGCGCGGCGCGGGGGATTGAAAAGCCCCTTAATTATTGGTAGTATAATGGTCAGGAGATAATTATGTTTGAAGAACAGGTTAAGAGTGCTCTTGATAATGTGCGGCCCTCCCTCCAGGCGGACGGCGGGGATGTGGAATTTGTGTCTGTTGCGGATGACGGCACCGTTTCGGTAAAGCTTACCGGCGCCTGCGGCGGCTGCCCCATGGCCCAGATGACCCTTAAAATGGGCATTGAAAACTACCTGAAAAAGGAAGTGCCCCACGTTACTTCCGTCGTCGGTATCTGACGGCGTTATCCGTTGTTTTCGATATAAAAAAAGCCGTTACCGGGAGGAGGAACACCGGTAACGGCCGAGAAGGAAAGCTCCCTGGCTGATTAAAAGCGGCTGTGCTTATGCCGCGTCCAAAAAAATTTGAACATCCCTTCAGCAACAAGAAAAACACGGAAGGGGCCGAAAGGTTACGTTTGTTTCGCAGTGTGCTTTTCGGTTCTTTTATGAGAAAAACAACATGAACAGTACGGAAAGAGCATCGCGCGGCGTGGTAAAACCTTTTGATCTGGCCGTTCTTGCGCTCCTTTCGCTTCTTTCCCTCCTTTCCCTTGTTCCGGCTTACGGGAAGGGGGCCGGCCGGCCCCTTGCGCTGGTCAGGGGAGGGAACCGGAGTTGGGTGTTTCCCCTTGCCGCCGCCGAAAGGCTCGCCGTTCCCGGCCCCCTGGGAGAAACGGTAGTGGAAATTCGGGACGGGTTGGCCCGCATCATTTCTTCCCCTTGTACGAACCAGAGCTGTGTCGCCGCCGGGGTGATACATTCTCCGGGACAGTGGACGGCTTGCCTCCCGAACCGCGTCATGGTCTCAATATCGGGCTCGGACAGGGAAACGGACGGGGCCGTCGATGCTTCCTCCTGGTAAGGAACCGGCCGGCCGCGATCCTTCGCCCGTATCCGCCCCGGATCGCCGTGTCCTTGCGCTTTTGGGGGGACTGTGCCTCTTCCTTTCGGTCATTGAGTATCTTGTCCCCAAACCCCTGCCTTTTATGCGCATCGGGCTTGCCAATCTTCCCCTGCTGTTGGCGCTGGATCTTTTTCCCGCCGGAGAATTTGCCCTCCTTGTCCTTGTCAAGGTTTTCAGCCAGGGGATAGTGTCGGGAACGCTCTTTTCCTGGGTGTTTTTGTTTTCTCTGGCGGGAACCGCCTCGTCGGCCGTCGTCATGTACGGCCTTCGCCGTCTTGCCGGGAAACGGAGCGGGTTTGCCGGGCTGGGGGCCGCGGGGGCTTTTCTTTCCAACGCCGTCCAGTTGGTCCTTGCGCGGTATGTTGTCTTTGGCCCGCAGGTCCGGTATCTGGTTCCGCCCTTTCTTGCCTCCGGGGTTGTATGCGGCTTTGCGTTGGGGCTTTTCTGCGAATACTTTGCCGCCCGGTCGAAGTGGTACGGCGTTTTCCGTTCTCCGGGCGCCGGGAAAAGCGCCGCGCCGCCTTCCGCCCCTGCCTGCCGTGACCCGCAAATGCCCGCCCCGCAGAGCCCGCTGCGGGGAGCGGACGCGCGGCGGGAAAGGTGGGACCGGCTTTTCCCGCCCGGGGATCTTTGTGCCGCGGGCCTTCTTATGATGTGTTTTTTTCTGTTTAACCCCTCGACGGTTTCCCGCGCCGTGCAGTTTCTTTTCTTTACGGTACTGGCCCTTCTTTCGGGAAGGAAGATCAATCCCCTTGTTACCCTGCCGGTAATGCTGGGGATTGTTTTTTTTAATCTTCTGGCGCCCTACGGCAGGGTCCTTGCCGAATGGGGCTTTTTCCGCGTTACAGAAGGCGCGCTGGCCGCGGGCCTTGGGCGGGCCGTTACGCTGGAGGGGCTTTTTATGCTGTCGGGCGCCTGCATACGCCCCGGTCTGCGCTTCCCCGGCGGAACGGGGGCCCTCATCGCCGAATCATTGGGCGTGATGGGAACACTGCGGGAAAAGAAGCTTTCCCTCAAGCCTGGTCACATTATC
>JAIROE010000285.1 GCA_031257715.1 Treponema sp.
GAATTTTTCAGACGGTAAAGAAAATGCGCCTCCTGTTCCTGCGCCCCTGGGGCCATGGACATCACCGTACTCCAGGCGAGGCTTGCCGTGCGGGCCGCCTCCGCCGCTTCGGGGCTCCCCTCTCCGGCAAGCTGCCCGGCAAGGGTGGCCAGCCAGTGGGCATTGTAGTACCGCCCGGCCTTCATGGCTTCTTCGGCGCGGGCAAGCGCCTCCGCGGCGTTTACCGGCTGGGGAATGCCGGAACCGGCGCCCGCCGCCGCCGTACCGGCCGCCGCTTCAGCCCCGCGCCGTCTTTCCCCTTCTTCAAAACGAAGCCTGTCAAGCATTACGGAAACGTCATCCTTTAACTTTTCCAGCTCGGGGCTCTGCGGCCATATCCTTTCGCAGACGTCGATAAAATACGCGGCGTCTTCCCATTTTTCCGCCGCCGCATTTTCCCTGGCCTTGTCCCGCGACAGGCGGTAGAGGTCTCCTTCAAAACGCATATTCGCCTCGGCATCCACGAGCAGGGGCAGCGGGATGAGGTAGAGCGCTCCGTACAGTACCGAGGCGGCGATGGCGACAAGCAAGAGCCCTTTAAGGCGGTCAAGAAATTTGGTGGAAAAACTGCCGTAACCTTCGACAAGGGACGAAAGAACGCCGAAAGGAATCACGAGGCCCGAAAGGGCCAGCGCGGGATACATGTCAAGGATACGGAGAAAACCCCGCACAAAACGCCAGTCAAAAGCGAACCAGGGAATAGGGGAAATTTCGCCGGGAAAGACAAGAGTATAACCCATGATCACAAGGGAGGACGCCAGTACATAGATGATGAAAATTCCCGGCGGGGAAAGGACGGTTTCCCGGTTCAGTTTCATCGCCTAATCCTCTTCGCCGCTTTTCCGGGCCACAAACACCAGAAAGGTATACAGGTTGACAAGGACGGCCAGCGCGGTGAACAGCAGGGGAACGGCAAACGGCAGGGCAATGCGGTTTCCCAAAAGGGAACCGAACACATTCTGCACCTCAGGCGAATTGACAAAAGTTTCGGCCGCCAGTATGCCCCGGAAAACCAGCGCGCCAAAAAGGAGATTCGCCAGCGGCCACCTGCCTGGTCTAAAAACAAAGCCAAGACTGACAAGCAGAAAAACAAGCGGAACCAGATAAACAAAAAACGGGACAGGACCCGCAGCAAAACGGCTTTTGAGCCGCTCCCCGGCAAGGGAAAAATCTATGGCGGCATTCTTGAGGAACCATGGAGTGCCGCCGCCGAAGGAAATGGGGGGCAGGGCAAGCGCCGTATTGTCCGGCCCGACAGGCTCTTCCTGATAGATGAGGGGCCTGCCGGGAATTGATACGGCCCTTGGTCCCCGCTCCGGCGCGGGTCCCCGGATGAGCACTATCGTGTTGTCCTGCTGCGACAGGACAAGGCCGGGACCCCCCAGGGATTTCCCCATGTCCCGCACGGCCGGCACAAAACCGCCCCGCTCCATACCGGCAAAGACCGCGAAGCCGAATCCTCCGGCCAAAAGAACCAGAAAGATGATGGAAACCGGCGCGGAAATGCGGTTCCGGGCCGCGAAACTCAGGGCGAACAGCAATGAAAAATACAGTGCAAAAGGCGCGGCCCAGCAGGCGGCGGCAATAAATTCGGGAAGCGCCGTCTCCGGCCTCAGGGGAAGCAGGCGCACCGCCTCTATCCTGATATGGAAGTACCGCGTCAGGGCCGACAGAACAAAAACGATGATGAAAAAACAGCTGAAAAAAAGCGCCAAACGGGCAATGTTTTTCACCCTTTAAGGGTAACACGCCCCCCGCGGTAGTGCAAGGTATAATCCCGCCATCCCGGCGCCGGAGACCCGCCTCCCGGACGCGCCCAACTCTTCCCTGACCCACCCTAACCAAACCCGGGAAAACAGGCCAATATCCCCACCATTACCATTGTGTAAGCCGTACAGGCGGCGCCGGGCGCCGTTTCAGGCATTTTTGTGGATAACCTGTTTACAACCCGAAGGAAAAACGGGACGCATTCTATTTTCGATACGCGGAGAACCCCGGAGAAAGTCCCGGTCCGGGCGGCAGGAATATTTTAAGGAATCTTCTTTCACTTTTAGGTAATTTATTTCAACAAAAAACCGGACCGCACTTGCATTCTTGTATTTTTCAGCCGGAAATACAAGCCCTTGCAGCGTCCGGGCAGCAGACGTATTGTGGATAACGTGTTAATAATCTAAAAATCCTCAAGTCCGAAAAAACCAACCGGGTTCCTGAACAAGTCCATCCACATTTTTAATTTTCATTTATTATTTTGTCCAGATTTTTATTTTCTTCTTCCAATAATCTTATCTGCGCATTTTCCTTTTCTATTTCCAGTTCCAATATTTCCTTTTGATATTTTAATTTTTCTATTTCTTTCTCCCTCTTGTCTTTTGTGTTTTTATGTATGAACGTAAACAATATCACAGGCAAGCCCACAAACAATGACAACACTGCAATACTTCCAGTTATTATTCCGGTCAATTCCATTATTTTACTTTACATTTTTTATCTTTTCACATCAATATATTCTCCGGATATTTTCCGGCAAATCTTTTCTTTTGTCTTATATATCCGGGACAATATTGGCAACGATGGTATTGCGGAAGCGACACACGTCCTTAAATACCACGAATATTTGGAAAAAAGCCGATCGCTATTCATGTCCCTGACGGGAACGCCGTCTACGGAGATAGTTCTGCTGTCCGCGTCCCAAAACGGGCAATGAGCCGATTTACCCGATCCTGGCGTGGCAAGCCGGACAATAGAGGTTTTACCGTCCCCGGAGGGCTCCATAATGCCGACAAGCTGTCCCATTCCCAAAAAACTGAAGTCCTGGGAAGCCCCGGCTTCATTCCACTTTAAACTTCGCCACCTCCTTTACCAGCACATCAATACTTTCCTTATTCTTTCCGCTGATGGTATTAACCCGGTCTACCGCCACATTAATCTGATCCGCCCCTGTGGCCATTTCGTTCATCCCGTTGGTTATCTCCTGGGTTGCTACTTCCAGATTCTTGCCTTCCTGAATGACCTGTCTGCTCCCCTCAAGCATCTCTATGGAACCGGCCTTGACATTTTGAGTCAGATCGTTCAATTGCCCAATAGCTTCCAGAATCTGCTTGCTGCCCTCTCCCTGTTCTTCCATGGCATTGCGGATGTTTTCCTCCTGGTCCGATACGGTCCTGACTCCGCCGTCTATGGCTTCAAACTTGTTGAGCACGCTTTCGGTGGATCTGGTTATCTTGTCGATAGAATCCTTGATTTTCTTGAGTACTGTGGAAATGGTCTTGGACTGCTCTCCGGAATTTTCCGCCAGCTTGCGGATCTCGTCGGCCACCACGGCAAAGCCTTTGCCTGCTTCCCCCGCATGGGCCGCTTCTATTGCGGCGTTCATGGAAAGCAAATTAGTCTGGCTGGCGATGTTTTCCATCACGGCGTTGATTTCCAGAAGCCCCTCGGATTCCCTGGCGATCTCCTGGATATTCTCCGCCACTTCCTGCAGGCCTGAACGGCCTACTTCGGAGGATTCTATCAATTCTTTAACATTACCGGCGTTCTTTACCAGGGTTTGGGTAACGGACTGGACATTGGCGATCATCTCCTCAATGGCCGATGAAGACCGGGACACGCTGGCGCTCTGGTTGTCCACGTGGCCTTTCAGTCTATCGATGGTTACGGTGATCTGTTCCATGGTTGCGTTGGTTTGCGTTACCGATGCGGATTGATTGATCACCCGGCCCTTGATGCTCTGAATATTGGAGGTAATTTCGTTGATCGCCGCGGCGGTTTCGGTCATATT
>JAIROE010000309.1 GCA_031257715.1 Treponema sp.
GAGGCTCGTTCGAGAGGAAGTTTATAATACCGTCCGGTTTAATACCAAATTTTTGTAATCGTTGCTTTATTCAGCCGGAGCAGAGCTCCGGGGTATTAAACCAGACTTTCGAATAAAAATGTCACCTGTTTCCGTTCAATGAAGAACCCCGCCGCAAGCAGCGGAGTTCTTCATTTACAGGATGCCCTCATAGACGAGTTTTTCCGCGCCGTCCAGCGTAACGGTCAGATTTTCCTCCAGCTTTTTCATGGCCCCGCCGACCCTGGCCACATACACGATGGCCGGATTAATCAGTTTCAGCATTTCCCGCGAAAGCCCCGAGGTTCCCTCAAGGACAATGCCCCGTACTATACGGATCACGGGAATAAAGGATTCGTCCAGCGTATGGGTAAGGAGGATCTCGCCGCCCCTGCCACGGAGTATGCGGGACGCGTCTTCAAGAGTAGACGCCTTGAGGATGCGGCCCGTACAGCGGCCACCGAAGCCCCGCAGCCCCCGGCCAAGAATATTCCCTATGATATGTACCCGTATCATGTTGGCGGTAAAAGAAGAATTGACCGGAATTCCCGCGATAAAGACCACCTTGTCGGCGTTTTGGGCAAAACCGTCCCTGATGACGGCCTTAAGGGTATTCCCTATCATGGATTCCGTGTCTTCTTCCCGCCGCACCTCAACGGGAATGACGCCCCGGTAAAGAAGCAGCCGCCGGCGGACTTTTTCATCGGGGGAGGCTCCCAGAATGGGACGGCGCGGACGGCAGCGGCTTACAAGGCGCGCGGTATTGCCGGTCATGGTAGGCACGATGATGCACGCCGCATCAATCGAATCGGCAAGCAGAACCGCCGATTCGGCGACGGACTGTCCCAGATCGGCATCCTGCCTGAAGATGCGGCGGCGGAGGATTTCCTTCTTTTCGGAAACGCCGCCGGCTTCAACGGTCCTCGCAATACGGTCCATCACCTCCACCGCCGCCTCGGGATACGCGCCCGATGCGGTTTCCCCGGAAAGCATGACGCAGTCCGTACCGTCAAGAATCGCGTTTGCAACATCGGCCGCCTCGGCCCTGGTCGGACGGGGATTGCGTATCATGGAGTCAAGCATCTGCGTCGCGGTGATGACGGGCTTTCCTTCACCGTTGCAGAGGGCGATGATCCGTTTCTGTTCAAGGGGCACCTGTTCCGGCGGTATCTGCACACCCAGATCTCCTCTTGCCACCATGATGCCGTCCGAAACCGCGATGATCTCCTCGATGTTGGAAAGCCCCTCGTCATCTTCGATTTTGGCGATAACCGGCATGTCGGAACCGATAGAAGCGAGGTATTTCTGTATGGATGTTACATCCTGCGCCCTGCGGACAAAAGAGGCGGCCACATAATCCATGCCCTGCTCATGGCCGAAGCGGAGATCGTCCCTGTCCCGGTCCGACATGGCAGGAAGCCTCGTGTGAACACCGATAACATTAACATTCTTCCGGCTCCCCAGTTCTCCGCCCGCTTCCACCCTGCATGTAATGATCCTCCCCTCAAGACCGGTAAATTCCAGGGAAAGAAGACCGTCCGCGATGAGGATGCGGGCGCCGGGTTTTATATCGTCGGCAAGAAAATCGTAACTTACGGTGATTCTGCCGGGCACGGTATAGATCCCGCCAGGACCGAAGATTTTTTCCGCGTCACAGGCGGCAACCACCGCCACCGGCCGGCCCGGCTCCAAAATGATGCTCCCGCCGTCCTTTCCCTCCTTCCCCGGCCCGATTTCTCCGGTGCGTATCTCGGGCCCCCTTGTATCAAGGAGCAGGGCAACCGGCTGCCCCTCAAGCCGGGAAGCTTCCCTCACGCGCGCCATCCCCGCCCCATGGTAGGCGTGATCCCCGTGTGAAAAATTAAAACGGGCAATATTCATCCCCTTGCGGACGAGGGACCGGACAATGTCAAGCGACTGGACGGCGGGCCCCATGGTACAGATGATACGGGTGTTTCTCGGTTCTTTCACGGCAACATTCCCCGGTGCTTTATTTGCTGTGTTCTCTCCACAGCGCCTGCGGAAACCCCGAGTTTCCGAAACTGTCTATAAGTATAGCGGGTAAAGGATTAAAGCGCAAAAACACCCCCGGCCCCGGGGTTCAGTCCTGCCGGGGCCATCCATGGCCCCTTTTCCTCCCTTCGGTCGGCGGACTGAACCCTTCAAGTCCAATTGCGGAGACAGCCAAAAATAATAAGACTATTTAGCGGCAATTGGACTTGAACCAATGACCGAACGGATATGAGCCGTTTGCTCTACCAACTGAGCTATGCCGCCGCGTTGTGGATAATAATGCGGAAAAAATAGCAAACAAGCGGGATTTTGTCAATGGCACGCATTGCCTCAAAATTAATCCAGCCGAAAAGGGGGCGGTTTTTCAAAACCAAAACCTGGCCGAAATCAGACCGCTTGGGCCTGTTCCCCCTCCTGACCGGAGGCCTGTTTCATACTTGCCTTTTCTCGATTTATTTTCAAGAGCCGTTCCACCGCCTGGTTGAGCCGGGCATTCAGCTCTACCGGGTTTTGCCCGTCTTTCCGCCGTTTCAGTTCCGCTTTGCTTTCCTCGCTCACCTCTGCCGACTCAAGCA
>JAIROE010000111.1 GCA_031257715.1 Treponema sp.
CATAGAGGTCCTCCCGGGGCAACAGCCGCTGCCACAGTATTTCCCGCTGCACCTCAATCGCCATCAGGGTACATTCCTCCCGGTTCAGTGCCTCCCTCGCCTGCGCAAAGAAATACGCTCCCCCGGAAAGTTCAAGAACCCTCCCGGGCCGGACCGTATCCTCCGCGCCTGCCGCGCCGCGTTCTTCCGCCCGCCGGCCCGAAAAGACCGGATCTCCCAGATAGCCCGCCGGATTGGGATCTATGGCTTTTCCCGCGATTTCCCCAATCCTGAAACGGAAAATATACTCCTTTACGGCGCCGCCTTCTTCCGTCCCGGATTCGGGAAGCCGGGCAAAGGGAAGGACACCGCCCTCTTCAATATAGAATAAGGGCGCACGAAGCTCCAGTCTCAAGACATCAAGATTTTCAAAATTGATGCCGCACATGCGGGCGCGGCCCTTATCGCGCGGCTTTGGCGATTTCGCAGATCTTCCGCGCCATGTTTCCAAGGGAGACCTGCTCCGTGACGTGGCCCAGTTCGTAGGCGACGCGGGGCATACCGTAGACTACGGCGCTGGCTTCATCCTGACCCAGGGTTATGCCGCCTTCCTTGTAAATGGTTCCCAACTGCTGTGCGCCGTCGCGGCCCATGCCGGTCATGATCACCCCCAGCACGTGGTTGGTGTAGGCCACGGCCACCGACGCGAACAGAACATCGGCGGAAGGACGGTGGCCCGAAACCTGCGGGGCGTCGGAAAGGCGGACCACCGCGGAAAAAGCCTTTTTTTCCACTTCAAGATGTTTATTCCCCTGCGCGATGAGGATACGGCCGGACTGCACGGCGTCTCCGTCTTCGGCTTCTTTTACATCAAGGGGGCAGATACGGTCAAGGCTCTTGGCAAATTCGTTGGTAAAGCCCGGAGGCATGTGTTGCACAACCAGAATGGGAATGGCGAGGTCCGCATCCAGTTGGGCGAAAACCGTGCGGAGGGCGTCCGGTCCGCCTGTGGAAATGCCTATGGCGATAATCTCGGTCTTTCCGGGCCTGCGGATTTGGGCGGGAGGGGCGGCGGGTCCCGAAGGGGGAACTTTGAAGTGAAATACATCCTTGGCCTCGTCTTTTTTGGGATATTCCTGCGGGGAAAGAAGTTTCTTTCCCTGGATGCGCCGGTATTGGCCGCCGTATCCCAGGAGCATGCCGACAAGAGTATCCTTTACCGTGTGAATATCCTCGGACACGGAACCGGAGGGCTTTTGGATAAAATCGCTGGCTCCAAGCGCCAGCGCCTGCATGGTTATTTCCGCGCCGCGGGCGGCTATTGACGAAAGGATTACCACGGGGATCGTAATTCCCTGTTTTTTCCGTTCCTTGAGGAATTCTATCCCGTTCATTTCGGGCATTTCCAGATCCAGAACAATGACATCCGGATTGACCCGAGGGATCTTCTGCAGGGCAAAGAGCCCGTTCATGGCTTTTTCGGCAACTACCAGCCCCGGAGTGGCCTCTACCATCCTGCCGATGAGGTTACGCATCAACACGGAATCGTCAACTATCAATACCGATACTTCGTCAGCCACGTTATGCTCCCGTAAATTTACGATACAAGGTTGCCCATTCGGTTTTGACAAATTCAAATTTGGTGTCCATACCAAAAAGGGATTCTGAATGACCTATGAAAAGAAAAGACTTCGCGGACATGGAATCCCAGAACCGGTTGATAACCGAGGTCTGGGCCGCTTCATCAAAATAGATGATCACATTGCGGCAAAAGACAATGTCCAGGTTCCGCAGGCCGGAATCGTTTTTTAGATTATGGTAATCAAAGCGTATGGTTGACATTATGTCGTTGTGTATTTTGTAGCCTCCCTCTACCTTGTCAAAGAACTTTTTGAGGTAAGTGTCGGGAATTCCGGTGATGCGGTTGTCCGCGTAGAAACCTTCTTTCGCGGTCATAAGGCATTTAAGGCTGAGATCGCTGGCCACAATTTCATACTTCCAGGGAGGAGGAAGGATCTCCTTCATCAACATGGCGATGGTATAGGGCTCTTCCCCGGTAGAACAGCCCGCGCTCCATATTTTCAGGGTAGTCCCCGGGGTTCCACGCCTGATTTTCAGCAGCTCGGGAACCACAAAGTGCTCCAGCGCGTCAAAATGGGCCTGGTTTCTGAAAAACCGGGTCAAGTTGGTAGTTATGGAATCAAGAAAATTTTTTAATTCTTCCTTGTCCCGTGAAATAATATCAAAATAAGTCTTGATGGTGGCGTCCGGTCTGTTCCTGAGCCGTTCCCGAAGCCTGCTTTCCAGTATGGACCGGTTGGTTGGCGTGAACGTAATGCCGCTTTCCTTGTAAATAAGCGTACGGTACTGTTCAAAATCGGCATCATTCAGCAAAAATTCATCCGCCATATTTTAATACTAAGGCTTCAGGACCCCCCTGTCAATTGCCAAACGGTTGCACCGTTTGGCTGGGGAGTTTTACGGCGCAGCCGTAAAACTCCAGAGCACGATCCGGGACTTGCGTGGCTTCGGCGTTTGGCCGGAGACGGCAGATGCGCCCGCAGGGCGGCGCCATGGATGGCGCTGTTTGTGCGGGGGCTGTAAAAGAAGTCCTCCTGGCGAAAGCAGGACATGAGCGGACGCGCCCGCCGGAACCCGCCCCGG
>JAIROE010000004.1 GCA_031257715.1 Treponema sp.
GGCTCCATGATAGACACCCTCCTGATTGGGGATCATATCTTCGTCAACAAGATCATCTACGGCCCGGAACTGCTTCCGGGCATAGCCAAACTGCCCAGCCCCATACGGCCGGAACGGAACGACGTCATCATATTTGAAAACCCCGACTATGTTTCACGGGGGCCGGTGTTTGACATCGCCCAGCGGGTGATCTACATGCTTACCCTTTCACTGGTGGATATAGACAGGGACGAATCCGGCCAGCCCAAGCCCCATTTCCTCATCAAGCGCGCCGCCGGCATGGCCGGGGACCGCTTTACCACCGAAAAGGGCGATATGTTCATACGCTTTGCCGGAACGGATCAATGGGTAAGGGAAGAAGATTACAGGACGGCGCGAAAATGGGGCCATACGCTGGGCCGCCTCATTTCCGGGGATGAGTACCCCGCGATCGAAGCGGCCGGCAGGGCGGCGGCTTACGCGGACATGGGGCTTCCGCTCCCCGCGGAACCGCGGGCCGGGACAGAGAGGATCCGGTACATGGATATTTTCGCGGGGGGGAGGGCCCGTCTTGAAACCCTCCGCGGCCTTGATCCGGGGGACGAGCGTTACCGGAGGCTTTTGGCCCGCGAGCGCATGGGCTGGTATGTTCCCGAAGGCCGCGTGCTTCCCCTTGGGGATAACCGCGACAATTCGCGGGACGGCCGTTTCTTCGGACCGGTGCGGGAGGCGAAGATCCTGGGCCGGGGCGCCGTTATTTACTGGCCCCTCAGACGGGCGGGCCTTATCAGGTAGTGTATGTTTGACAAACGGCGAAGGTATTCATACGCGGTTCAAAAAACCCGGCGCTACCGGATCCTGTGGATAGTACTCTGCCTTGCCGTCCTCTACATCCTCTACAATTCCCTCACCTCGTTCTTTTTTCCTTTCAGGGTACTGGAAAACAACGCCATGCAGCCGAGCCTCTACGCCGGGGACTGTGTGATCTTCTCTTCCTTTTCGGTGCATTCCCTGCTTTCGAATTTTGGTCCCGGGAAGAAGCCCCTGCCGTTCAGACGGGGAACCGTCGTTCTGATTGACATGAGCGGAAGAAACGGCGGCGGCGTGTTCCTTTCCCTGTTTGACGGAATTGTCCGTTTTTTTACCGCCCAGCGGGCCGATCTTTTCGGAAAGGAAGATCGCCTTTATGTCAAACGGGTGATAGGACTGCCGGGCGATGAAATCACCATGACCAATTTTGTCATCCGCGTAAAACCCAAAGACGGCTCGTATAACCTCACCGAATTCGAGCTTTCCGACAAGCCCTACGACATAACGATTCCCCAGGTGCCCGCTCTCTGGGACGAGTCCCTGCCCTTTTCCGGAAACACGGACCGGATCATCCTGGGGGAAGACGAATGTTTTGTGCTTTCGGACGACAGGAGCAATACCAACGATTCCCGTACGTGGGGGCCCGTGCGGGTGGACCACATTACGGGAAAGGCCCTGTTCAGGTACTGGCCCCTTAACTCGCTGGGGCCTCCCTGATTCGCCGTGGAAGCGTCCCTGTATATTCATGTCCCCTTTTGCGAAAGCATCTGCGATTACTGTGACTTCTATTCGGTTCCCGTGCTCCCCGGCGACGGAAGGCTCTCCTTCTTTATAGACGCCCTCTTCTCCGACGCGGAAGCGGTTCTGGAGGAGTTTGACGTCACAGAGGTCCCCACCGTGTACATAGGGGGCGGCACGCCTTCGGCGCTGGGGGCCCGGGGAATGGAGAGGCTCCTTGCGGCCCTTGGCGCGCTGCTTCCCCCGCTTCCGGGCCGTGTCCGCGAATGGACCGTCGAGGCGAATCCTGAATCGGCCGGCCGGGATTTTCTTGAAGCCTGCCGCATGGGGGGCGTCACCCGCGTAAGCCTCGGGATTCAGACCTTTCACGAACCGGCGCGGCAGGCGCTGCGGCGGAGGGGGAGGAGAAGCCTCTTTTCTGAACGGCTGGCCCTTGTCCGGGAAATTTTCGGCGCTTCTTTTTCCGCCGATCTCCTTTCGGGCCTTCCCTTCCAGGATGAAGATACGCTGCGAAGGGACATGGACACACTGCTTTCGTATGAGCCCGGTCATGTGTCCCTGTACAGCCTCACCGTCGCCTCCGGCACCCCGCTTGAAAAAAAGAGCCGTATCAAAGGGTTCCTCCCCGGTGCGGAAGAGGCGGAGCGCCTGTGGCTTGCGGGCCGGGACATGCTTGCCGGGGCGGGTTATGAACAGTACGAGGTGTCCAATTTCGCCCGGCCCGGACGGCGCTGCGTCCATAACATACGCTACTGGCGCATGGAAAACTGGCTGGGCCTGGGCCCGGCCGCCTCCGGGACCGTCATCGGCGGGGACTTCCCGGCGACCGGCCGCCGCTTCACCGCCGCGGCCGATGTTGACACGTGGCTTGCCGTACACGCCCCCGGCCGCGGGCCGGCCGGAAACTGTGCCGTGGAGTTCCTCGATACCCTTACCCTGATGAAGGAGAGCTTCCTCATGGGTTTCCGTTACGCGGACGGCCCTGACGGGGAACTCTTCAGGAAACGCTTCGGCCTTTCCGTTGAAAAGGCCATTCCGAAAACCCTGCAAAAATGGCGGGAACGCGGCCTCCTTGAAGAAGGCCCCCGCCTTTCGCCGGAAGGCCTGCTCCTGCTTAACCCCTTTCTTCTGGATGTCTTTGAGGAACTGGGTTAAACGGCGGCCAAATGCCAAAGGCATTTGGCCGGACCGTTCCCCGGCACACGGACCTGCCGGGGGATCGTCATTCCGGCGGGATGTGTGTTAGAATCCCGCGTATGGAAAAGAATGCGGATATACTTGTTACAGGCGGTTGTTCGGCGGGGCTTTATTTCGCGGGGCTGGCGGCCCGGCAGGGGTTTAAGGTTATCGTCTGTGATAAATCAGATGAAGGAAAACTGGGCGATCGCTACAATATCATTCACATTGCAAAGGAACATTTCGGGCGTTTCGGCCTTGCCGAACCTGTTTCAGGCGATCCCGAATATGTGGCGGAATTCAGCCGCGGCATCCAAAAGTCGGCGCTGAACAACTGGCCCAAAAATTCGTATGCCGCGATCAAGGTGCTGCGCCGGGGGCCCCTGATGCGCCGCCTTGCGAAGTGGGCGCGGGGGGAAGGCGCCGAAATCCTCTTTGACGCCGAATATGAAAAATCCCTATACGACGCAAAAGGAACGCTCTGCGGAGCCCTCTTTAATACTCAGGGCGGTGCGCTGCGGGTGCATGCCCGGCTTACGGCCGATGCGTCGGGAATTCCGGCTGTGGTGCGCACGGGTCTTCCTCCTTCCTGCGGCGTTGAAAATTTTGTTACAGGCCCGCGCGACATGTTTTATGTTGTGCTGCATTACGTGAATTTGAAACATCCTGAAAGGGACAAGATCACGGTAAACACGACATGGACGCAGTACAAGACATGGCTTGCCCCCCAGCATGATGCGGATGGCGCGATCATGGGTGTCGGCGCGAATCTTTCCTACGAATATGCGGAAAAGGTTTTCGCGCGTTTTGCGGCAAAGGGATACCTCCCCGAATACGAACCGGATCATATTGAAAAGGGATGTACACCCTACAGGAGGCCGCCATACAGCCTTGTGGGGGACGGTTTTGTCGTTCTGGGTGACGCCGCCTGCATTACCAATCCGTGGTCGGGTGAGGGCGTCCCCTACGGCTGGCTTCTTGACGCCATTGCCGCCGGTGAATACGGACGCATCATGAAGAATGGCGGCGCGCCGTCCGCGGAAGCGTCATGGAATATCAACCTTCGTTATATCCGTGAACAGGGCGCTCTTTTTGCAAAAAACCTTGCGATGCTTTCGGGCGCGGTAAGCTGTACCGACAGGGAAAACGATTACGAATACAAACACAGCATTATTTATGAGGATGATGCCGAAAAGGGAAAGCACAACATGGCGCTCGGACTTTTGGGCGGGCTCCTTTCAGGCGGTATTTCGCCCGGGGCGTTTGGACGCCTCCTTGCCGCCGCGGCCATTGGGAGCAGAATTGAAAAGCATTATCTTTCCTTCCCGAAAACCCCCGCCGGTCTTGCCGCCTGGAGCGCGAAGGCGGACGCGCTTTGGGCAAAGGCGGGCAGCATGGCCTCTCTCGCGGAAAAAGATATGGCATTCATTTAGCGCCTGTCCACAACGGCATGCATGCGCCGGGTCCATAGCGCGCCCGCGTTATGGGCAGGCGCTATCTGCCCCGTATCTCTACAAGTTTTCCCTTGAGCTCCGATTCAATCTTGACAAGTTCCGCCTCCGCGGCCTTGCGCGCCTGTTTGCCTTTTTCCTGAATGGCGATTGTTTCTTCCAGTGTGGCGATTAAATCGGCGTTCACTTTTTTAAGCGTCTCAATTTCAACCATACCCTTCTCCCCCAGGGTGACAACGGCAGCGGTAGTATCCTTTAACATTTGGGAATTTTTCAGCAGCATTTCGTTGGTCATTTTGTCAACTTCCTGCTGCATTTTAAGAGCGTTGGACTGTTTGAAAATTCCCATGGCGATGATGACCTGATTCTTCCACAGCGGAATCGTGTTTAATATGGAAGTCTGGATCTTGTCGACGAGAATACGGTTGTTGTTCTGTACAAGCCTTATCTGGGGCGCCATTTGCATGGAGATCGTTTTACTCAGGCTTAAATCGTGAACCTTCTTTTCGAAGCGGTTGGTCATTTGAACCGTATCATTTACCTGCTGGGAGACAAGAGGATCATTTGAGCCTTCCGCCCTGCGCTTCATCTCCGGTATGACTTTTTCGTTCAGTTCTTTTACTTTCATGTGGCCCGCGGCAATATAGACTTCCAGTTCCTTGAAATATTCTTTGTTATGATCAAACATCATATCAAAGATGCCGATATCCTTTAACAAATCCATACGGGCCTTGTCCAGGTTGGCGCTGATCCTGTCAATCTGAACTTCAATTTTTTCGTAACGTTCAACAAATTTCTTGAAGCTGCTGAACAATTTGCCGATGACGGGGATCTTGCCTATCACGGAAGACGGCGTCAGTTCGCCGACATTGGCGCCTTTAATTTTGCCAAGCAAATCCGACATCATGGCTCCGACATAGCCTGTGTCCTTGTTGCGGACATTGCTCAATACATCGTCGGAAAAATCGGAAATTTTGCTTTGAATACCTACGGCGTACTGTTCGATCTGCTGTGAATTGTTAATATCGATTGTTTTGGCAAGTTCATTTGCTTTTGCGATTACTTCTCTGGAAGTGGTTGATGAAGAATCGTTTGGTAAAGAGACATTTAATGACTGGTTCAGATCCTGTTCCGCCGTCTCCTTGAGACTTGTGATTTCTTCCATTTTTATTCCTCCATTAGTTCGAGATTATATCCATGATCTTTTGCATCGCATCGGGATTCGGAAGCTGAATTACTTTTTTAACCTGTCCGGGCACGCCTTTTACGTTAAAAGTTGTATTCACCTGCTGTTCGGAGGCCATGCCGGTGCGAAAACCGTGGGTCTCCCAGGCAAGCAGCTGTATTTCATCGCTGAGCAGCGCGTCTATTACCTTGTCGCCGCCGGCGGTAAGCGCGATAAAGGGATGCGCGCTCCAGACGGTGGGCTCGGGGTATAACACCACGATGTCGTCTTTGATATAATCCCATTCGGCCGGATGTTCAACGGAAAATTCCAGTATCTGGCTTTCATAGCCGACGATGACAGGCTTTGCGCCTATTCCGGTTTTAAGGAAACTGTTGAACAGGTCCGCCGAGGACGATTCCAGATACCCCAGCTTGCTGAAGAACCGCTTCAATTCCTGTTCGTCCCGGCGGAGGCTTTCTTCAGTGGCGACTCCTCCGCCATTGAGCATGTTGGCGACAAGGCCCGCGAACATGTTGCCC
>JAIROE010000023.1 GCA_031257715.1 Treponema sp.
AAAGAAGTCCGGGAAACCATAGGCTTAAAGGCAGGTGTCTCCTTTGAAGTAACCGTCCATTTCAAGGGCATCGTCAAGGGCAAGCGGGTGGTGACCGTCGAGGACGGTTTCGGCAAGGAATACAAGCACCTTATCCCCATGACAAAACGGCTCCTTGTCCGCGACGGCGATACCGTCGAGGCGGGGGAAATCCTCTGCCTGGGCGCCGTCAATCCCCACGACGTGCTGCATATACTGGGCGAAAGTACCCTCCACCGCTACCTCATGGACGAGATACAGCAGGTGTACCGCCTCCAGGGCGTTTCCATCAATGACAAGCACATCGGCGTTATCGTGCGCCAGATGATGCGGAAAGTGGAGATCGTCGCCGTGGGAGACACAAGGTTCATCTACGGCCAGATGGTGGATAAATACCGCTTCCACGAGGAAAACCGCCGGGTCATCGCGGAAGGCGGCCAGCCCGCCGTCGCAAAACCCATGTTCCAGGGGATCACCAAAGCTTCCCTCAACATTGATTCCTTCCTCTCCGCCGCGTCCTTCCAGGAAACCACCCGCGTGCTTACCAACGCCGCCATAGCCGGCTCAACCGATTTTCTGCGGGGCCTCAAGGAAAACATCATCATAGGGCACCCCATTCCGGCCGGCACCGGCATGAAACGGTACAGGGAAATCAAACTCTTTGACGAAGAGCGGCAGGATCTGGATCTTTACATGCAGGAAATCCTTGAGCGGCGCAGGCTCGAAGTCACCGCCGAAGCGGATCACGAAGAAGAAGAATACGTCCCCGAAAGCACGGATGTCGAAGCGGAAGAATAGCCTTGCCGGTGATCAGGGGAATACCTTGAAGCCTATACTCATGAGGAAGTCCGTGCGCGGAAGATATTCGGGGGAACTGTAGCTTGTGTACCCTCCCTGTTCTTCCCTGACGACATAGCCCGTCGCCGGATCGAAGGTTGTCTGTCCGCCTTTGGTGTAGCGGGTGACGACTATGCCCGTCTCGGCAAAGAGCGAGACGGGGATCTTTCGCGTCTTGAGGCTGTAGGTTCCGCCTATTTTGAACACATGACGCCACTGGTACACGCCGTCTTCAAGAAAGCTCTTTTCCGTGTTGGCGTCCTTGTAGATCTTGTCTCCCAGGGAGGAGCCGTCCACGCGGCCGCTTCCCCAGTCGGCGCCGTGGCGTATCATCTGATACTGGGCATGGATCTTTGTGCCGGAAAACAGCATTGCTTCAAGGCGCAGCAGCGCTTCATCGCTGTTGGGCGGGAGGTAGATGCCCAATGACTCCCCGTTATTTATATAGGCGGTGTCGACGGGGACGCGGTTCCAGGGCGTCTCGGTGTATTCGTGGGTGTAGCAGTAGGGTTCAACCTTGGTGTAGCGCACGGTGAGGGAGGCGAAGGGAAGCCACGGGATGTTGATCTTTGTGCCTCCCTGAATGGCGTACATGTTCCGGTCCAGGTGGAGAAAGCTGCCGAGGCCCATGTCGAAACGGGCCTCGTCAAGATAGAGGCTGCCCCAAACCTTGAACTTGCCCGGTACGCGTATCTCCAAATCCCCGAAAAGCGCGAGGTTGTCAAAATCGCCCACGTTGTTCTGGTAGAAGAAATTGCTGTTTACCGGAAAGAAGTAACCCAGGTCGAAACGTTTGGGCCATACGGTGGCGCTGCCAAAATCAATATGGATGAATTTTCCGGGGTTCAATTCCAGCATGGCGATGGTAAACAAATTCTGAAAGGGCTCGGCGTCCATCCACTGGTTGTTCATTTTCATGTATTCGAGAGCGCCTGTGAGGAAGGAGAAGTTCATCCATTTTGTCACAAGGGCACTGCCCTCGACGGCCACAAAGGGGCGGGCCATGGCGTTGAGTACGAGGCTTGCTCCATTTCCTTCGGGTCCCCAGTCCCGCCGCATCCTGCCGAAACGGAATCCCAGCCGCCTGTCGAAAAAAGACGCGTTTACCTCGGAAATGATCTCGTAGCCGAAGGCAAAGCTGTCCGGCCATGAGTGATACCCCCCCAGATCCGCGGGAGGAAATACCGCCCCTTCCCATTGTTTGGTGAAGGTTCCGGGAAACCAGGCCGGAATGTCGTAGACAACCGAATAGGATTGGGAGGGGATGTCATAATAATAGATATGGTCGATAGGGTTGTTGGGCGGCCTGCTGTCAATATACGGCGGTCCGCCGTAGGGGTCGATTGGTCTTCCGTATTTTGTGTCAATATATGGCGGATTGGGCCTGTATCCCAGCATATCCCGGTCGGCGTAGAGGATCCCGCCCTTCACGTTGAAATTCCACGAGAGGTAGCTCCCCATGTCCCCGCCAATGTACAGCGTTCCCATATTGACCGTACCCAGCGCCGGAGAAGGAACCCTGAACGAAAAACCGCTCTGCCAGTTAAGGCCGCCTTCAAATGAAAACCTTGTTCCGTTATTGAGAAACTTTTCGGAATAATAGCGCCCTTCCCCATAGCTGAGACCCTCACGGCGTTCAAAGGATTCAAGGAGGCTCCGTACTATGCCGTTTTCCCGCTCGGAAATTCCCGCGTTGAGGATTTCAACCAGCATGTCTTTGACCTGGCCAAACGGCCATGGTTTCGCGGAAGAGGGGAGGGGGACAAGCCCGCGGAGAACGGCGCTCTCGATAACGGCGTACACATCGCTGTCAAGCGGGACCGAATTGTGCTGCTGGGCGTCAAGCGCGGGCCGGATGAGGAGGCAGAGAACAAGGAAAAATGGCGCTGGAAATTTCATGCTTAAAATCTACTTCAAAACGGCCGCTTTGATAAGCCGTCGCCGCGGCAGCCGTCCTCATGTCCATTGCCGCGGTCAGACCGTTTCGTAACCGGCCTCTTTTACGGCGGCTTTCATCGCGTCAAGGCTCACCGAATCCCCGTGAACCACGACGGCGTTCTTTTTTTTAAGATTGACCTTTGCGGAAGAAACGCCCGCCATTTCCTCAAGGGCTTCGGTAACATGCTTTACGCAGTGTTCACAGGACATCCCTTCTATGTTCAGCGTAGTCTTCATTTTATGCTCCTTACTGTCTATAATATCAAACGGAATCTTTTTGTAAAGGCCGTTTCAAAATACCGGATTTTGAAGCCGGCCCGGATTACGGATCTCCAATTTTACAAAGTCTCATCAACGGGGAGAGGGAATGCGGTACAGAACGGACAGGAAAACGGGCAATTCGCTGTCGGTATTGGGGTACGGCTGCATGCGTTTTCCCAAAATTCCCGGCGCCGCCGGCATGAGGAAGACGGAGGATCTTGTCATCCGGTCCATTGACGGAGGGGTGAATTATTTTGACACCGCTTTTATCTATCCGGGGAGCGAGGACGCCCTTGGCGCGGTTCTTGAAAAAAACGGACTGCGGAAGAAGGTGTTTATCGCCACCAAACTGCCGGTAGTGCTCCTCAGGGGACCCGGAGATTTTGACCGCTATTTCAGGATGTCCCTTGAGAGGCTCAGGACGGATTATGCGGATTACTACCTTATGCACATGCTTACCAACCTTGAACTGTGGAACAAGCTCAAATCATGGGGAATAGAAGACTGGATAGAGCGGAAGAAAAAAAGCGGGGAAATACGGAGCGCGGGATTTTCGTTTCATGGAAGCCGTCCGGAATTTCTCATGATCCTCGATGATTACGATTGGGACATGTCCCAGATCCAGTACAACTATTCCGACGAGAATTTTCAGGCGGGCATTACCGGACTCAAGGCCGCGGCGGAGAAGATGCCCGTGGTAATCATGGAGCCGCTCCTTGGGGGAAAACTCGCTACGCTTCCCGCGGAAGCGGAGAAGATCTT
>JAIROE010000033.1 GCA_031257715.1 Treponema sp.
CTGGAAAGGGTGGAAAGTTTCTTCTCCAGCACCCGTTCCACCTCCCGAAGCACTTCGGGGCTCGTCCTGTCCATGGTGGCTATGCGCCGGGCGACGTCGCTCTGTACCTCATGGGGGAGGTTCTGCAGTATGATGGACGCCTTGTTCGGCTCCAGATAGGCGAGGATGAGGGCTATGGTCTGCGGATGCTCCTGCTGTATGAAGTTAAGGAGATGAGCGGGATCGGTACGGCGGATGAAGTCAAATGGCCGCACCTGAAGGCTCGACGTAAGGCGGTTGATGATGTCTATGGCCTTCTGGCTTCCCAGCGATTTCTCCAAAAGTTCCCGCGCATAATCTATGCCGCCTGTGGAGATGAACTGATTGGCCATCATCAATTCCTGGAATTCCTGCAGTACCGCGTCTTTCTGATCGGGCTCTATGGTTTCAAGCCTCGCTATTTCAAAGGTAAGGGTTTCTATCTCGTCTTCCCGGAGGTACTTGAAAATCTCCGCCGAAATTTCCGAACCTATGGTAACGAGAAAAATGGCTGCCTTTTGCCTCCCGGTAAATTCCTTTCCGGATTTTTTCTTGGAAGATCCGGCGGCGACGCCTGATGAAGTTACCGCACTTGTTTTTGCCATGTTCTATTCCTCCAGGAGCCATGTCCGTATAAGCTGGGCGCAGTCTTCAGGATGTTCCTTGGCCATGTTGGCCACCGCTTCCTGAAGCTCCATACGGGTCCGTTCTTCCACGGAAATGGACACATCCACCCCGCCCTCTTCCGCCTGCTCGATGGCGCTTTCCCGTATCGCCTGCTCCCGGCGGGAACGTTCATCTTCAGCAAGCCGCCTGCGCCTTTCCAGTTCCCTGGAAATGGTCCTGAACAGGATAAAGGAAATAAGCAGCAGGGCAAGACCCGACAGGAACACCACGACGGTGGTCTGTATCTGCCTCTTCCTGAAATACGCGGCGTCCTCTTCGGAAAACTGCAAGGTCCTGTCGTAGGGAATATTCTGCACCGTCACCGAGTCTCCCCGGCCGGCGCTGTAACCCACCGCATTCTGGACCAATACCTGCGCCGCCCGCAGCTGTTCCGCCGGAACGGGAGTGTACTCACGCTCTATGGTTCCGTCGGGAAGCACCACAGGGCTTCCCTTTTCATCATACTTCCATTTCCACGTTCCATCAATATTCACCGCAACGGTAATCCGGTCTATCTGGGGACTCCGTTCCTCCTGGGTCGTCTTCTTGTTGATGGCTTCGTTGTGAACATTGGTTTCCTGGGTCATTCTTCCAAAGAGGTTGGTCATATCCTTAAAGGCCGGGGGGGTCTGACCCTCAACACCCGAAGGACCTTCGGGATTAAAGCCCGTCCCCTCCCAGGTGGTATTCGAACTGCTCTGCGAAAGGGTTATGGAAGGAACTATTTCAGAATCATCGTAGGGAAGCCCCGGCGTCCTGGGTTTCATGGTCACGGGGAAAAATTCATCGGTCTCCACGGCCTTCTTTGACATGTCCATGTCTATCTTGACGTTGATGTCCCTGACGCGATCGGCGGTAAAAGTCTTCTGCAGGTTCGCAAGAACAAGGGCCTTGTACTTGGCCTCCTGCGTCTGGACGATCTTTATTTCCTTTTCGATACGGCCAAGCCGGTCAAAGTCCGCCATGCCTTCAAAATCGTTCAACACAAGGCCCGTCTGATCGGTAATGACGATGTGTTCGTCCTTAAGGCCCTCTATGGCGAATTTGAGGATCTTCTGAATACCCTCAACCTTCTTGCGGTTTTCGATGATGTCGCTTCCCGGTTTGGGGGTGATGATAACGCTCGCGGTAACGGGATTCTGATCCTCACGGAAGAGTTCCGGCGCGGGAATGACGATAGTCACGTTGGCGTCATCCACGTCGTCTATGGCCTTGATGTGATCGGTGATCATCTGCCTGATGGCCCGCTGGAGGTTCACGTTCCGCTCAAAGTCGGTAATGGTCCAGCGTTCCCTGTCGAAGATCTCCCAGGGATCGGCATTTGCCGGAATAAGGTCTTCCCGTATGAGGATCGCCCTCATGCGCCGCGCGGAAGTTTCGTCGGGCACCTGTATTACGCCCGCGGAATTGACCTGGGTCTTTATCCCTTCCTGATTGATCCGCAGTATGATGCGGTCCCGCGCCGCCTCGTCCCGTACGGGCGCGTCAATGACGGGCACCATGGTGGGCGCGCCCGAAACCGTAAACAGGGCGATGATCCCCCCCGTAGCGGCAACCGCTATCCCGATAAAGATAACGCGCTGCACCATGGACCATTTGCCCCACAGATCGACTATCCTCCCGATTACTCTTTTAAACCACTCGTTCATGTCCCCTCCCCTGATAACGGACGGGCCGCCGCTTGTGCCGCCGGCCCCTTTTTATCTTTTTTATCTGGTGTTGATCAAATCCCTCCAGCCCTGAACGATGCGGTTAAGCACATTCCGGGTCATGTCAAGCGAAAGACGCGCCTTGGCCTGGGCGGTCGTTATGTCATGCGGATCAACCGATTCGGGATCGGTGATCGCCTGCTGTTCAAGGCTCGAGGCAAACTGCTGGTATCCTGAAACCTGATCCAGCGCCTGAAGCATGGCCTGTTCAAAGGCCCCCGAGCGGGTCACCGAGCCGGCCCCGGTAATTTTTGCCAGATCGTTTACCGTATGCCCGATACGGGTAAAGTTATCCGGATCTGAAGTCATGTGCCGCGGATCAGTGACCGCCATGGAGACATTCCCGCCCGTTACCGTAGCGGCGTTATACAAAGTCATTTCCCCTCCTCCCGCCGGGGCGGACGGCCCGCGGCGTCTTTATATTTCCGTCTTTGCGCCTTTTACCGCGCCGCGCCTATATCAAGAGCCCGCTGAAACATGGACTTTGCTCCTTCAATTACCGAAGCGTTCGCTTCGTAGGCCCGCTGTACTTCAAGCATGTCCACCATTTCGGTGACGATATTTACATTCGGCAATTCCACATACCCCGCCCTGGGGCCCGACTTGATGGCGTCAGGATGGGTGGGATCGTACCTCAGGGGATTCGGAGAATCGTCTTTCTGAAGCTCGACCACCTTCACACCCCGGCCTATTCCGTTGTCAAGGGATTCGGGAAGAAAGGGAGAACGCCAATAGGGCCCTTCCACACGGGGCCGCAGAACCACCCGGCCCCTCCTGTAGGGTCCGCCTTCCTGGGTACGGGTAGTGTTGGCGTTCGCCAGGTTATCGGCAATCACGTCGTTGCGGAGCCGCTGTGCGGTTAGTCCCGTAGCCGCGATGCTTATGGCGCTGAAAATTCCCATTTACTCACTCCTGTATAATCCGGGCCGCTAACCCCGGAGCACAAGGCTCATCTGGCCGAATTCAAAGGCCTGCGCCTGCGCAAGCAGGGTATAGGTCATCTGTGTCCGCAATTGTTCGGCCATTTCCTGCTCGGGGTCCACATTGTTTCCGTTGTTGTTATAAGTGCTGGTGTAATCAAGCACCCGCCGTATTGATACGTCCCGGTAATCCCGTTCCTTCCAGTTGGGAATGTGCCGGGGATCGGCAAGGGTAAGCTCCAGGACAGGCCGTTTTTCCCCGGTTTCAAGGGCCCGCTTGAGCTCGCTTTCATAATTCACCACATGCCGTTTGAAATTGGGCGTACCGGCGTTGGAGATATTATGGGCGATAACGTTGTAGCGGACCTGATTCGCATCCATGGCCCGGTGAAGCAGATCAACGGTTTTCGTAAAATTATTCGATATCATAGAGCCTCCCACTCTATTTTCGGCACATTGGAAGCGGAGAATTAACAAGTTCCCTCTTTTAGCATCTGTCCGCGCCTTACAGAATGTACCTCCCCAGATCCTGATCGGTGACAATACCGGAAAGCTTTTCGTTCACATAGTCCACCGTAATGGAAATTTTGGCCGGAGCAATGTCCGGCGCTTCGAAGGAGAGTTCCTCCAGAAGGGCTTCCATGATCGTATGCAGCCGCCGGGCGCCTATGTTTTCAAGGCGCGAATTGACGTCCGCGGCAAGCACGGCAAGCCGCTCCACCGCCTCGGGGGCAAATTCTATTTCGACATTCTCTGTGGCAAGAAGGCCCATGTACTGTTTGACCAGGGCATTCTTGGGCTCCGTAAGGATGCGGAGAAATTCCCCCTTTCCCAGGGACTCCAGTTCCACACGGAGGGGAAAGCGGCCCTGCAACTCCGGAATAAGGTCCGAAGGCTTGCTGACGTTAAAGGCGCCGGCGGCAATAAAAAGGACGTGATCGGTGTTCACCGGCCCCCACTTGGTGTTCACCGTCGCCCCTTCAACTATGGGCAGAATATCCCGCTGGACTCCTTCCCTTGAAACGTCGGGTCCGCCGCCCATGTCGCCGCGGACGGCGATCTTGTCTATCTCGTCAATGAAGATGATCCCCGTCTGTTCGACCCGCTGGCGGGCCTCGTCGCTTACCCGGTCCCTGTCTATGAGTTTTTCCGATTCCTCGGCCTTGAGGATCTCCCTGGCCCTGGCGACGGAGACCACTTTCTTCTTCTTGTTCCCGCCGAAGAAGCCGGCTATACCCGAAAGGCTTGACTCTATTTCCTCCATGCCCCCGCCCATCATCTCGAAAGAAGGAATCTGCGGGCTTTGATTCACCATGAGTTCCACGGTCCGATCCTCAAGTTTTCCTTCGCGGAGCATGGCCCTGATTTTTTCCCGCGTCGCCGATTGTTCACCTGCCGCAGCGGCTGCTCCGGCTTCCTCATCCGGAATGCCGGCCGCGGTCTCGTCCGCGCCCGAATCGGCGCCTGCCCCGGGCTGGCCGGCCTTGAGAAAAGAGGGAATCCCCACCTGAATGGCCGTTCCTATGAGGCCTGCTCCACTGTCGTTGGGGTTGATGGAAAAAGTTCCCACAGGCCTCACGACCGGTTTCCCGACCTTTGAATCCTTTCGCTTTTTTCCCGCGCCGGGAAGCAGCAGATCCAGCAGGGCTTCTTCGGCCCGTCTTTCCACTTCGGAGGTAATCTTTTCCTGCATCTCCTGCTTTACCATCTGAATGCCGGCGGCCATGAGATCGCGGACCATGGATTCAACGTCGCGCCCAACATAACCTACCTCGGTGTACTTGGTGGCCTCAACCTTGATGAAGGGGGAATTTGCAAGCCTTGCAAGCCGCCGCGCTATTTCCGTCTTTCCCACGCCGGTAGGCCCTATCATGAGTATGTTCTTGGGGGCTATGTCTTCCCGCATCTCCGGGTCCAGTTTGAGCCGCCTTATCCGGTTGCGGAGCGCGACGGCGACCGCGCGTTTGGCCTTCTTCTGGCCCACAATGTATTTATCCAGTTCCGTCACAATCTCCTTTGGAGTAAGGCGGTCCAGATTTTTGTCGTTCTTTTTTGTTTCGCTCATTGATCCTGTCCCTCTGAAGAACCCAGTTCTTCCACGGTGATTTGTCCATTGGTATAGATACAGATGTTACTTGCGATCCGCAGGCTCTTTTCGGCGATTTCCGCGGCGGAAAAGCCGCTCCCTTCCAGATAGGCAAGGGCCGCGGCATAGGCGTAATTTCCCCCGGAGCCGATTGCCAGGGCGTTTTCCTCGGGTTCTATAACGTCCCCGGTTCCCGAGATGAGCAGGATCTTGCCGATGTCCGCCACAAGGAGCAGGGCTTCCAGCCGGCGCAGGACACGGTCCGTGCGCCAATCTTTGGAAAGCTCCACCGATGCCCTGAGAAGATCCCCGGAGTACTCCTTGAGTTTTCCCTCAAAGCGGTCAAAGAGGGTAAAAGCGTCCGCCGTCGCGCCGGCGAAACCGCAGAGCACTTTTCCATCCATGAGGCGGCGTACCTTGCGGGCGTTGTTTTTCATTTTCGCTTCCCCTATGGTTACCTGCCCGTCTCCGGCCATTGCCACCTTGCCGTTCCTCCTCACCGCCAACACGGTTGTAGAGCGAATTGTTACGGTATCCTTCACTCTTTCCTCCTACCTGATGCCATGGGCCTTTTTATACACCTTCCCGAGGTGTTCAATATTTACATGGGTATACCTTTGTGTCGTCGACAGGCTGGCATGTCCCAAAAGTTCCTGTATCACCCGCACGTCGCAGCCTGAATTGATGAGGTGCGTGGCGAAACTGTGCCGGAGGCTGTGGGGATGTATGTGCTTCCCCAGCCCGGAACGTTCAGCATAGCGGGCGATGATCCAGCGCACCCCCGGAACCGATATGGCCCCCCCTCTCCGGTTGATGAAGAGCCTCTCCGTGGGGCCCGCCGGTCCGCGGGCCCTTATCCGCGCCGCGCGGGCGGGAAGGTAAGCGGCGAGGGCCTCCCTGCATTCCCCGGAAAAGAAGACATAACGTTCCTTGTCCCCCTTCCCGATGACGCGGGCGCCGCCCAGATCCCTGTCGACTTTTTTGACCGAAAGGGACACAAGCTCCGATATGCGCAGTCCCGCCGAATACATGGCGAGGATCAGCGCCTTGTCCCGCACAGGCCAAAGTATACCCGCCGTATCGGGAAGCTCCGCGAAGGCCGCCATTTCCCCTTCCCGCAGAAAAGCGGGGAGGTTCTTCCGTATTTTAAGGTTCCGGAGGTTCCCCGACGGGTCGTCTTTCCGCCGGCCGAAACGGACCAGCCAGCGGTAATAACCCCGTATTGAAGAAAGGGCCCTGTTCACGCTGACCGACGCGATTCCTTCGGCGCCGAGATCGGCGATGAAGCGGCGCACGTCATGGGGACCCGCGTCTTCGGGGGAAAGTTCAAGATTGGCGCAGTAATCCGCAAAACGGGAAAGATCATTCCTGTAGGCGTCGACGGTTCTCGGGGACATTCCCCGAACCGAACGGAGGTAATTGAGGTATTCTTCCATGACAGCTTCATTCCCCATCGCCGTTGTCCTTCACCGCCTCTTCCTCATCATCGGCGCTGTGCAGATAATCGCAGTCCGGGTTGATGCAGGCCTTGTGGGCGCCGTTTTTTTTGTCGTATTTTTCCACCATGAACCGGCCGCATTTGGGGCAGTTCTGATTCGTGGGGTTGTAATGGCTGATAAAATCACATTCGGGATAATTGGTACAGCCGTAGAATTCCTTGCCGCGGCCCCTGGTTTTCCGCGCCACAATATCGCCGCCGCATTTGGGGCATACGGCAAGGGGAATGGATTTGGTGTTACGGCAATCGGGAAATCCCGAACAGGCAAGGAAGAAACCGAAGCGGCCCAGTTTTTTTACCATGGGCTTGCCGCATTTTTCGCATACATAATCGGTAGGTTCATCAAGAGTACCCTTGAATGATTCAAGGGTCTTTCCCACTTCCTCAACCCTGTCCCTGAAGGGCGTCCAGAATTCCCGTATCATGTCGGGCCAGGGGATCTGGTTTTCCTCCACCTCGTCAAGTTTCGTTTCCATGGAGGCGGTAAAAGCCGAATTCACAACCTGGGGAAAGGAATCCACAAGAAGATCGTTTATCATCTTTCCCAAAAGGGTCGGCGCAAGCTGTTTATTCGAGCGGGTAACATAGTAGCGGTCAAGCAGTACCGATATGATGGGCGCATAGGTGGAAGGCCTGCCTATGCCTTTTTCCTCCAGGGTTTTAACAATGGAAGCGTCAGTGTACCGGGGAGGCCCCTGGGTAAAATGCTGCTCGGGATAGAATGAATCTATCTTCACTCTGTCGCCCGTTTTGAGCGGCGGATAGGCGCTCCCCTTTTCCTCGCGGGAGGCAAGGAGCTTTACCACGCGGTAAAAGCCCTTCTCGATGATTTTCGTTCCCGAAACGCGGAAGATCCCCTCACCTTCAGGATCGTCTTTTCCCGCCGTAATGTCGACGCTTTCTGTCCTGGTTTTCGCGCTGTTCATCTGGCTTGCCACAAAACGTTCCCAGATAATCGTGTAGAGCCGCAGCTGATCGCGGGTAAGGTGTTCCCTGATGGAATCGGGGGTGTAGCTTACATAGGTGGGCCGTACCGCCTCATGGGCGTCCTGCGCCTTCTTCCCGACGGCGTACTCGGCCGGCTTTTCGGGCAGTTCCCCAGGAAACTCCTTCCCTATCCACGCGCGCACTTCTTCAAGCGCCGTCGCGGAAACGCGAACCGAGTCGGTACGCATGTAAGTAATGAGACCGATACGGGAATTACCAATGTTCACCCCTTCGTAAAGCTGCTGGGCCACCTGCATGGTTTTTCTTGAGGTGAAAGAAAGCCGGTTTGCCGCGGTCTGCTGAAGCTGCGAAGTGGTAAAAGGCGGCCGGGGCCTTACGGTCTTGTCGGTTATCCTCACGTCGGAAACGACACAGACGGCGTCCTTTATTTTTTCAATGATCGCCTTCACTTCGTCTTCACGGGAGAGTTCCGGCCTGTTTCCCCGCCAGCTTACAAGCTGCGCGGTAAAAGAGTGCTTCCCTACCTTAAAGTCGGCCTCAAGCGTCCAGTATTCAACGGGGATGAAGGATTCCACCTCTTTTTCCCGTTCGCAGATGAG